>JBKJNP010000182.1:0-6275 GCA_046593565.1 Sphingomicrobium sp.
GGGGACTTCACCAGTGAACATGATCTTGCCGGTAACGGAGACGAACGGGCGTCCGCGCCCGCGCACTAGTCCGAAGGCCCAGCGCGAGCTTCCGCTCGACCAGATCATCCTCGGCGATTGCATCGCGGAGATGGCGCGCCTGCCCGACAAATGCGTCGACATGATCTTCGCCGACCCGCCCTACAATCTCCAGCTTGGCGGTGATCTGCTCCGGCCAGAAGGGGGCAAGGTCGATGCCTGCGATGACGATTGGGACAAGTTCGACAGCCTTGCCACTTATGATGATTTTACCCGCGAATGGCTCGCCGAAGCGCGCCGCATCCTGAAGGACGACGGCACCATCTGGGTGATCGGCAGCTATCACAACATCTACCGCGTCGGCACTTTGTTGCAGGATGCCGACTTCTGGATCTTGAACGACATCGTGTGGCGCAAATCCAACCCGATGCCCAACTTCCGCGGCACCCGCTTCACCAACGCCCACGAGACATTGCTGTGGTGCGCCAAGGACGAAAAAGCGCGCTACACCTTCAACTATCGCCAAATGAAGGCGCTCAACGACGACCTCCAGATGCGTTCCGACTGGGTGCTTCCGATCTGCTCGGGCGGCGAGCGCGCCAAGGACAGCAACGGCGACAAGGCGCACCCCACGCAGAAGCCCGAGAGCCTGCTCTATCGCGTATTGCTGTCCTGCACCAAGCCGGGCGACGTCGTGCTCGACCCGTTCTTCGGCACCGGCACCACCGGCGCGGTGGCGCGGCGATTGGGGCGGCGTTGGATCGGGATCGAGCGCGAACCAGCCTATGCCAAAGTCGCCGCCGCGCGCATCGCCGCGACCCTGCCGCTCGACGAAAGCGCGATGACGGTGATGGCCGACAAGCGCGCCGCCCCGCGAGTTGCGTTCGGGCTGCTGGTCGAGAGCGGAATGGTCCCCGCAGGCTCGGCGATGACCGACGCCAAGCGCCGCTGGACCGCCACCGTCGGCGCCGACGGCTCGATCGCCTGCGACGGCCACATGGGTTCGATCCACAAGGTCGGCGCCGCACTCCAGAATGCTCCGTCATGCAATGGCTGGACCTTCTGGCACGTCGAGGTGGACGGGCGCTCGCAGCCGATCGACACGCTTCGCCAGCAACATCTCTCCGCGCTATAGCGCGGACATGACAATCCTCCTCCGCCCGACCGGCTTCGTCGATTCCCCATTCGGCCATGACGGCAAGGTCGCGCGCCTCGCGGGCGGGCTCAACTGGTTCGCCAGCGTCGAACTGATCCATGCCGACGGCATGCGCGAATTGATCCCTGTCGAGGGTATCGAGGCCCGGCTCGACGAGGCGATGGCAGCTACATGGGCCAATCTCACCGCCCCGCGTGCGCCGCTCCAGCTTGGGCAGCGCACCATCCGCCTCGATCAGCCACAGGTGATGGGCATCATCAACGCCACCCCCGACTCATTCTCCGACGGCGGCATCTACCCCGACGCCCGCGCCGCCGCCGAAGCCGGCGCATCGATGGCCGCGTCGGGCGCGGCATTGATCGACGTCGGCGGCGAGTCGACCCGGCCCGGCGCCAAGGACGTGTGGGAAGGCGACGAGATCGAGCGCATCCTGCCGGTTGTGCAGCAACTTGCAGCGGGCGGCACCGCCGTGTCGATCGACACCCGCAAGGCGGCGGTGATGGAAGCGGCGCTGGGGGCAGGGGCGGGCCTGGTCAACGACGTCTCGGCCCTGACCCACGACGATCGCGCCGCCGAAGTGGTCGCCAGGGCCAGGATCCCGGTGATCCTGATGCACCATCAGGGCAATCCGCAGTCGATGCAGGATGCGCCGCGCTATGACGACGTGCTGGTCGATGTCTATCGCTGGCTTGAACAGCGCATTGCCGCGGCGGAAGCGGCGGGGCTTGCTCGCGCCAACATTCTCGTCGATCCCGGAATCGGATTCGGCAAATCGGTCGCGCACAACCTCGAATTGCTCAACGGCCTTGCCATCTTCCACGGCCTCGGTTGCCCTCTCGTCCTCGGCGCCAGCCGCAAGCGAATGATCGGCGCGCTCTCGAACGAAGCCCCCGCCGACCAGCGCCTCGCCGGAAGCCTCGCATTGGCATTGAAAGCGGTCGAGCAGGGCGCTCAACTGATCCGCGTCCACGATGTCCCCGAGACCGTGCAGGCGTTCAAGCTGTGGCGCGGGCTACGTGACCAGGCGCTGACCCCGCGGGCGGGGCTGTGACGCTGCTGGCCGCGCTCGCCTTGGCCAGTGCCGCGCCGATGGCTGGATTGGCTGGCAATTGGCAAAGCATCGGCCAGGAACGTCCTGTTACGGTCGAGTATCGCGCGATCAGCAACGATCTGGCGACGGTCGAACGCTGGCGCACCATGAGCGGACGCGAGACGATGACGGTCTATGTCGCAGGCAAAAGCGGCACCGTCGCCACGCATTATTGCGCCCAAGGCAATGTCGCGACGCTTCGCGGCACCACATTGAACGGCGTGACGACGTTTGACTTCGTTTCTGCGCACGGAGTCGATCCGGGCGAAGGCGTGCTGGTCAAACTGGTGCTCGAGCAAAGCGTGGGCGGCCTGCGGCGGACCGAAACCTATCGCGAGGACGGTGGCGACTCGGTCGACATATTCGACTTCGTCCGCACGCCCTGAACGGGTTTCAGCGCGACAATCATCGGCCCCAGCGGCACCCCGGCATCCATCCGTCCGTTCGCCGGATCCCACAGCGAACTGACCGACCCGTCGAAATAGAGCGCGTTTTTGGTCTTCAAGCCGTCGCGGAAAAAGCGCGCCAGCTTGCCGAACGACACCACCTCATTGCTGATCACGAACAAAGGCCGCCCGCCCGGCCCAATCCCGACCCCGTTGCGTATGAAGCGCGATTGGCCATCGGCGTCGAACTTCGGATGGATCTTCCCGTCGATCACCAGCATCGGCCCCGACTGTGTGGCAGAGGCGATCTTTGGCGATAGCGTGAACGCTTCGCTTGAAACGACACCCGCCGACCCGTCGCGCCGCACCAGGAACACGCCGTTCGGCTTCAAATGGAAGTTGCCGCCACCATCACGGGTGTTGATCGCATGCAATTGCCGCCCGCCGTTGATTGCGAGGCCGATCGGCCGCCCGTCCTCGTCGAACATGCCGGCATTCATTGCAAACGCGACCCGGTCCACCGGAGTATCGGCCATCACCTCGGCGAAACTGCGTCTTGGCACCTCGTCCTTACTCGCCGCGATTAATCGAAGCGCACCCCGCCCGGGATCGCACACAGTGAACCGGCTGCCCTCGAACAGCTCGACGCGGCACGGCGACGCCGGCCATTGCGGAGGCGGCGCGGGGGAGCCACAGGCTCCGAGCAACAGGAAGGCGAGGGCAAGGCGGCGCACCGCCCGACCCTAACCGCTCACGAGGTGGTGTCGATCCCGAGTTCGCCGAGCTTGCGATACAAGGTCGAGCGGCCGATCCCGAGCCGCCGCGCGACTTCGGTCATGCGGCCGCGATAATGGCCGATGGCGAGGCGGATCAAATCGGCCTCGATCTCCTCCATGCTGCGCAAATGGCCGTCGGGGCGCATCACCGTCAGCTGCGGGCCGTTCATCGATGCTTCGGGGCTGAGCTGGACCAGTTCGCTGGCGCGGTCGCTCTTGCGCCCGGAAAAGCGCGACTGGATGGCGATATGCGGGAAATGCTCGGCGGTCAGCGAGGTGCCGTCGCATTGCACCGAGGCGCGGAACAGCACTCCGGCCAATTGGCGGACATTGCCCGGCCAGCCGTAGCGCATTAACACCGCCAGCGCGTCATTGCCGATCGACAGTGCGCGGCCACCATGCTGCCCGGCAATTCGCGCCAGCAAATGGCGGGCGAGGGTGGGGATGTCGCCGCTTCGATCGCGTAACGGGGGAATGGTGACGTTGGTCGATTCGACCCGCTCGCGCAATTTGGGGTCGAATTCGGGCCCGAGCGGCCCGTTCGACGTGGCGATCAGCCGGATGTCGACCGAATTGGAGCCGTTGCAGCCGACCGGGCGCACCTCGCCGGTCGCCAGCACGCGGTCGAGCGCGGCCTGCGTGTCGAGCGGCAGCGCGCCGATATCGTCGAGCAGCAGGGTGCCGCCATCGGCCTCGAGCACTTTGCCGACCTTCTCCGAAAATGCGCCCGGGAATGCCCCCGCGACATGGCCGAACAGGGTCGAATCGATGATGTTGGCGGCGACTGCCTTGCAATCGACCTGGATCAGCGGCCCGCGTGCCCTCAGGCTTGCGGCGTGGATCGCCCGCGCAAAGGTTTCCTTGCCCGCGCCGGGCTCGCCGATCACCAGGATCGGCAGGCGGTTGCGCGCTGCCTTGGCCGCCACCGCCAGCGCGGCACGGAAATCGGGGGCCGCGCCGATCATTTCCTCGAGCGGCAGGACCGGCGCCATTTTCTCCGCCATTGGCGCAAGCTCGCCCGACCCGCGGCGACGGTCGCGGTGCGCGTTTAGTGCTTCCACCAGCCGCTCGGGCGCTACCGGGCGGACCAGGAAATCATTTGCCCCGGCGCGCATCGCGTCAACCGCGCAGGCGATCGATTCGCCCTCGGCCAGCACGATGATCGGCAAATCGGGTCGCGCTGCCTTCAGTGCCGCAATCAGGCCCGGCCCGGTGTCACCGTTCCATCCCGACAGCAATGCCGCGCGCACTTCGCGTCCGTGCGGGCCTTTCAGCAGGTCGAGTGCGCCTTCCGACACCGCATTGGCCAGGCTCCACCCGGCACGCGATGCGGTCGCGGCGACCAGCCGCCGTTCGGCGGGATCGCTGTCGATCAATAGCAAGGATCGAAGTACTTCTTCGCGCATTCGTCAGGCCTTTCGTGCCGCCACCCTAGCGCCAAGGGGTAAAGGGCGGCTTAAAACCCTAGAAAAGCGCTTGGGGGAGGGGCGCGGCATTGGTAAGACGCTGGCCGAACCACTTTTGCCGAGGGACCCATCATGGCCGCCAACACCAAGTCAAACAAAGCCGGCGATCAGGACCTCACCGTCCACAAGCGCGATTATGTCGGCTTCATCGCCTTGCTCAAATGGACCATCATCGTGGTCGCGATCATTTCCGCCGCCGTCATCTACATCATCAGCAATTGAGCGTCGGCGGCGTCAGGATCGCGGTCCTTCGGGAGGTAGCGCCCGAAACCCGGGTCGCGGCGATTCCCGAGACGGTCAAGAAGTTCATTGCGCTCGGCGCTTCGGTCGCGGTCGAGCGCGGCGCGGGCGAGACGGCGGGCGTATCGGATGCCGAATATGAAGCGGCCGGCGCAACCATCGCCGATCGCGCCGCCGCGCTCAATGGGGCGGGCATCATCCTGTGCGTCACCGGCCCCGCGCCTGCTAGCCTCTCCGGCACCGCGAAGGGCGCGATACTGGTCGGGTCGCTCGATCCCGCCAACCGCGCCGAAGATATCGCCGCTTATGCCAAGGCCGGACTCGACCCGCTGGCGATGGAAAAGATGCCGCGAATCACCCGCGCCCAGTCGATGGACATCCTCTCGTCTCAGTCCAACCTCGCTGGCTACAAAGCGGTGGTCGATGCCGCATCGACCTACGGCCGCGCCTATCCGATGATGATGACCGCGGCCGGCACCGTCAGCCCGGCGAAGGTGTTCGTGATGGGGGTCGGCGTCGCCGGCTTGCAGGCGATCGCCACCGCCAAGCGCCTCGGCGCGCAGGTCAGCGCAACCGACGTTCGCTCCGCCACGCGTGAACAGATCATGTCGCTCGGTGCCAAGCCGATCTTCGTCGAGAATGTCGCCGGCATCGAGGGCGAGGGGGCGGGCGGCTATGCCGGCGAGATGAGCCCCGAATATCAGGCCGCGCAGGCTGAGCTGGTGTCGGCGCATATCGCCAAGCAGGACATCGTGATCACCACCGCGCTGATCCCCGGGCGGACGGCGCCGCGGCTGATCAGCGACGTACAGGTCGCGTCGATGCGGAGCGGTAGCGTGATCGTCGACCTTGCCGCCGAAGCGGGCGGCAACGTCGAGGGCGTGGTGGCGGGGGACAGTGTCGTCAGGCACGGGGTCACCGTGATCGGCGCGGTGCAATTGTCGCGCACGCTGGCGGCGGATTCGTCGGCGCTGTTCGCGCGCAACCTCTACAATTTCCTGAGCGCATTCTGGGACAAGGACAGCAGCGCCGCGGTGCTTCCCGACGACGACGAGATCGTCAAGGCTGTGAGCCTGACCAAGGACGGCAAGGTGGTCAACGAACGGTTGCTGATGCCATCGTAGCGGCTGGGAAGAGCGTGCC
>JBKJNP010000229.1:0-2585 GCA_046593565.1 Sphingomicrobium sp.
TGCGCCCAATGGGGACGTTCCCGCCAACTTCGTAGGCGCCCAAGAGCCGCCACTCATTCACGTAATAGACTAACGGTGCCGGCGTGCCGGAGCTATCTAGCAGGCGAGGCGATTTG
Organism: Sphingomicrobium sp.; assembly: GCA_046593565.1. GTDB lineage: Bacteria > Pseudomonadota > Alphaproteobacteria > Sphingomonadales > Sphingomonadaceae > Sphingomicrobium. The sequence goes on from JBKJNP010000229.1 coordinate 117, forward strand.
GTTCGAGTACGCCTTCATTGGCGCGATTACCTGGTCGGCGAAGTGGTCCATTTCCTCAGCTTGGGGGCTCATCTGCAGCAGCAGCAAGTTGAGCCCCGCGGCTTCATAAGCCTCAATCTTCGCGCGGACCTGCGTCGGGGTCCCGACCAGGCCGGGCATCAGGCCGCGATTGCTCACCGAATAGTCTCGCAACTTAATTTCCCGCTCCAGCTGAGTGCCAGATAGCCATTGTTCAAAATTGTCGAAGCCCTTGGGCGGGGTGTCCGGCATCGCCGTAATCCGCGCTTGCTCAGCACGCGCTTCTTCTTCGCTGTCTCGGACTATGGTGTAAGCCGCCATCCCATACTGCATTGGCCCCTGGTTAGTCGCCGCCCGCCGCTGTTTCATGTCGGCAATCTTGCCGCCGATCGCTTCGACGTCGTCGCCGTGCATGACATAAGCGTCGCACTGCTCGGCGATCATCGTCTTGGCCGCTTCGCTCTCGCCGCCGGCGTAGATCGTCGGACGGGGCGAGGCGACCGGCTTGGGCTCGCAAATCGCGTCCTTGAGCTGGTAGCGCTGGCCATGGTGCGTAAAGCGCTGCTCGGTCCACAATCCGTCGACCACCTCCAGCCATTCGCTGGTGCGCGCGTAGTGGTCGTCGTGAGCGTCGAACGGCAGCCCATATTGCGTTGCCTCGTCCGCCCACCAACTCGACACTACGTTGAGCGCCAGCCGCCCATTGGCAATATTGTCGATGTTCGCGGCCTGCTTGGCAAATAAGGCCGGCTGGTGGAAATTGGGCCGTACCGCCACCATCAACTCGATGCTGTCGGTCACCGCTGCCAACGCCGCCGCGGTCGACCAAGCGTCGAGTGCGGGCTGCTCGATGCCCTTGATGTCGTTGAGGTTGAGTTCGGCGATCAAGGTCAGGTCCCAGCCAGTCTGCTCGCTGCGCTGGGTCAGCCGCCGAACATAGTCCCAGCTTGCCGTCATGTTCTCGTCTTCGACATTGCGCAGCCAGCCGCCAAACACCGGCATCCAATAACCAAACCTCACAAGGCATTCCTTTCATCGATCTCCATCAGGAGATAATCGACCAACCGATCATGCGGGTCCCAGCCGAGCACGTCGATCGGATTGGCGACGAAGTTGGACAAGGCATTGATGTCGTAGAAACGTGGCGTTCCGTCTTGCTTGTCGATGACGTATTCCACCCCGCCCACGTCCAGGCCCGCTGCGCCCGCGATGGCTTCGGCCGCGGCAACCAAGTCGGCCGCTGGGTGCGCTTCCGTCATCGACACGGCGCGACCTGAGACCTGGCAGGCGTCCGCCGGACACAAATCGAAGTTGCCGTCGACGGTGATGTCGATCGCATACAAAAAGCGCCCGCCGAGCGTTTCCACGCGGCAGATACGCTCTCCGTGCGGCTCGACATAAGCTTGGACCAGCAGCACTCGATCTACGCTCTGCGGGACGATCCCAGCCTGGATCGCCGCCTGGATCTCCGCCATGGAATCATAGCGCGCGATGCCAGCCCCGGCACCGCCGATGTTCGCCTTTACGAGAAGCGGAAAGCCAATTGCACGCGCCGCGTCGGCAAGCTCAACCAACCGATGGATGACGAGTGTCCGTGGCGTAGACAGTCCAAGTGCCTCAATCAGCGACAGTTGACGAGCCTTTGACGCATCTAGTGCCATCACTTCGGGGCCATTGATGACCCGGGCACCGCGCCGGCGCCAATGGTCGAGCGCCGCGATGGCGTGAAAAATCCCGTGCTCCTCATCGCGCTGGGGCGCCGACATGGCGACACGGTTGAAAATCAGTTCGGCGGGGACAGACGGGGACGCCGGGTCGAACACCAGGCTTCGGGCGTCGACCTCGACTGTATCTATGCCGCGCCGCTCAAGCGCGGCAAACAGCGGCTTGAACCAGCGCGGATGTTCATACAGCACGGCAATGGGAGCGGTCATCGAGGTCCTCGGGTAGCGACAACAGATATGGAGCCGTCGCCTTTGGAACAAGGCGGAGGGTTTGATTAGGCCAACGATCGCCACCGCCTTTGCCCGAATATACCTTGACGCGCGGTGGGCTAATCTAGAAATTACGCGCCATGCTCACGATTGCGACCCTTCCGAATTTCGCCGCTGCGACCTGTGCGGCGACCGAATGGCGTGCACACGGCTCCTCGCAGGACTGGCTTTGGTGGACGGAAACTCTCTCTGCGGCGGCCCGATGGCGTTGCTGGTAAAACCGATCCGCTAAAGGATCGTGTGTTCCAGTGCTTACGAAGCCCGCCGGTCCTGGCGGGTTTTTTATGCCTTCGCGAAGGATGAATACGATGCTCCTGAAGCCCGAATCTTGTCATATCCAACCGCCCGAGGCCCCGCGTCCGAATGCGATCCAGACGGGCGAAGAGCGGCTTGAATCTGTCGCATCTCCGGGCCTGAGCGGCGACATTCCAATCCCCGGCGATAAATCGATGTCGCA
>JBKJNP010000033.1:0-4605 GCA_046593565.1 Sphingomicrobium sp.
GGCCCGGTCATGCCCAGCGCATCGGCGCGCCCTTCGGCAAAGTCGGCGCGGCGTTCAAGCACTTCGAAGCGCGAGAAGGCATCCTCGGTGCGCCCGCCGTTCAACACTTCGCGCGCCTTGGCCCGGGTCACCGCGCTCTCGATGCGGTTGGCGATGGAATTCTGGCGGGTGCGCGCTTCACGAAGCTTGCCCTGCAATTTGGCGATGTCGGCCTCATAGCTTTTCAGCGTGTCCTCGATCGCCCCCATTTCGGCGCGCAGACCGTCGGCCATGTCGGTCGCCTTCTGGCGCTCCATCAGTGCCGCCTTCGCCAGATCCTCGCGGTCCTTGGACAGCGCCAGCTCGGCTTTCTCGGTCCAGCTGACCTGTAATTCGTCGAGCCGGGTGATGGCGCGGCGCATTTCCTTGCCGTCGGCGATCGACCGCGCCGCCGAGGCGCGAACCTCGACCAATGTCTCTTCCATCTCCAGGATGATCATGCGGATCATCCGCGCCGGATCTTCGGCGCGGTCCAGCAGCTCGGTCATGTTGGCTGCAAAAATGTCCCGCGTGCGGGAAAAGATACCCATGTAGCACTCCGTGCAGTGTCGCTTTGTTGCAATATCCTATTCAAGCTCCGTGCCACATTTGCGAATTCGCCTGTTCGCTGACAAAAACGCATTTTTTTGGCGCTTTTTCAGGCGAAAAACCTTGCCAAGGCATGGGATAAGACACCAACTATTCGGACATGGAGCGGACAAATCAATTCGTCGGGTCGAGCTTGGCCTTTCTCGACGCGGTCGAGCGGGCGAGCCGCGCCGCGCCGCTTAACCGCCCGGTGCTGGTGATTGGCGGACGCGGGACGGGCAAGGAATTGATCCCCGAGCGGCTTCACCATCTGTCGGGTCGCTGGGCCGGGCCGCTGGTGACGATGAACTGTGCCGCGCTCCCCGAAAATCTGATCGAGGCCGAATTGTTCGGCCATGAAGCGGGCAGCTTCACCGGCGCCGCCAAGACCCGTCACGGGCGGTTCGAGGAAGCCGATGGCGGCACCTTGTTCCTCGACGAGTTGGCCAGCCTGTCGTCGCCGGCGCAGGACCGGCTGCTGCGCGCGGTCGAATATGGCGAGATCACCCGGATCGGTGCCTCGCGCCCGATCCAGGTCGATGTGCGCATTGTTGCTGCCACCAACGAGCATCTGCCGCGGCTGGTCGACGAGGGCCGGTTCCGCGCCGATCTGCTCGACCGTCTGAGCTTTGAAGTCGTCACGCTGCCGCCGTTGCGCGCGCGACAGGGCGACATCCCCTTGCTCGCCGAGCATTTCGGGCGGCGCATGGCGGTCGAGCTGGAATGGCCCAACTGGCCCGGTTTCTCGCAGGGCATCAAGGAGCAGTTCGAACATTATGCCTGGCCCGGCAACGTCCGCGAGCTTCGCAACACGGTCGAGCGCGCGGTCTATCGCGCCGAGGATCCCGAGCGCGAGATCGACGCGGTCCAGTTCGACCCGTTCCATTCGCCCTGGGCCCCCGCCGATTCGCCCTCGGGCCAGCCCGAACTCGTCCCGGGTGCGCCGCCGCCCACAGTCGAGGCCGCGCCGACCGCGACCGCCACTGCTCCCCCAACCGACGTCAGCGACCTGCGCGGCGCGGTCAACGCGTTCGAGCGCGGCTTGCTCGAGGATGCGCTGTCGAAGAGTCGCTTCAACCAGCGCGCCACCGCCACCGCGCTTGGCCTGAGCTACGACCAGCTGCGTCATGCCTTGAAGCGCCACAAATTGCTCGACGCCGCGCAAGGGTAATTTCGACCAGCGGCAGATGCGTCCGGTCCCGTAACCTGTTATGTTGCGGCTCCCCAACGAAGGGAGGTTTCGATGAAAACTCTTTTCTACGGCGCCGCGCTGGCTGTTGCCGCCATTGCCGCCGCTTCACCGGCCACCGCCGGCTCTGTCTCGATCGGCAACAGTACCGCCCGCGACTGCTATGAAGCGGCGATGACCCGTACCGCGGATCGCAACAGCTTCTATCACTGCAATCTAGCACTCGACCAGGAGGGGCTCGATGCGTTTGATCGCGCGGCGACGCTCAACAATCGCGGTGCCCTCTACCTGCGCAGCCGCAATTACCGCTCCGCCGGCCGAGACTTCGACGCTGCGCTCAAGTTCAACGCCAACAATGCCGAGGCGTGGCTCAACCGGGCAATCGTCATGCTGCAGCAAGGCGGGGCGGCGGAAACGCTACCGATGATCGAGAAATCGCTCGCGCTTAACACCGCGCGGCCGGCGCTGGCTTATTACAGCCGTTCGATCGCTTACGAACGCGCCGGCAATCTTCGCGCGGCCTACAACGATCTTCGCCGCGCGGTGGAGCTAGCGCCGAGCTGGCGCGCGCCGGCCGAGGATCTGAAACGCTATCAGGTGCGCCGCCGCTAAGGGCAGCGCACCCGATTATCGCGCTTTGTTCAGCCGCCTAGCGGCTGATAGGCGGACATCGCCCACAGCATCGGGATCGACAGCAGGGTGTTGATCCGGCTGGTCAGCATCGCGGTCCGCGCCGATTTTGCCTTTGACGCATCGTCGGCCTCGACGATCCCCAGCGCGCGCTTCTGGTTGGGCCAGATGATGAACCACACGTTGAACGCCATGATCAGCGCGATCCACATGCCCACACCGATCAGCCGGTAGCCCGGCTGCAGCATCAAGGCTTCCTTCTCATAGCCATAAAGGTAGGCGACGAGCAGCCCGGTCAGCACCGTCAGCGCGGCCGCCCAGCGGAAATAGAATAAAGCCGCCGGCGCAATATGCTTGCCGATCGCGGGCTTCAGTTCGGCCGGGATCGACGGCATGGTCGGGATTTGGACGAAGTTGAAATAATAGAGCAGCCCGATCCACAAGATGCCGACCCACACGTGCAGCCACGTCAGCAGGACGACTGGCGTCTGAAGAATGTCGGGATGGAACCCCATCATCAGGCCGATCGCCAGGATCAGGCCAATAAACAGCGTGAGATTCAGATTTTCGAGTATCTTGCCCATGTTCGTCCCCTGAGCGGCGGCCCCTGCCGCCGGTGTGACGCCAAGGATTAGGCCCACCGCGCCCAACCGGCAAGCACAAGCGCCGGACCGATGGAGCCGCGCGTCGGCTCATCCGTTGACCCCTCGACCAACACTCCAGCCCCAACACTCCAGCCAACAAGAGGCCAACATGCCCTTCACTCTACCCGACCTGCCCTTCGCCAAAGACGCCCTTGCGCCGCACATGTCGGCCGAAACGCTCGAATTCCATCATGGCAAGCATCACAAGGCCTATGTCGACAAGACCAACGGCCTGCTCGCCGCGCAGGGGCTGGAAGATGCCTCGCTGCTTGAGGTGATCAAAAAGGCGAAGGACAAGGGCGACAAGAAATTGTTCAACAATGCCGCCCAGATCTGGAACCACAGCTTCTTCTGGCAATGCCTCGCCCCCGCCGGCTCGACCGAGATTTCGGGCGATTTGAAGACGATGGTCGAACGCGACTTCGGCTCCATCGATGCGATGCTCGAAAAGCTCGCCACCGAGAGCGCCGACCATTTTGCCAGCGGCTGGGGCTGGCTGGTTCTCGACAATGACAAGCTCAAGGTGACGTCACTCCACGACGCCGACACCCCCGCGGTCCACGACCTCTTGCCGTTGTTGACGCTCGATGTGTGGGAACACGCTTACTACATCGACTATCGCAACGAGCGACCGCGTTTCTTGAAGTCCGTGCTCGACAACATCGTCAACTGGGACTTCGTCGCGACCAACCTCGACGGCAAAGGCCTGGACCGCGCCGACCAGCCGCAGAGAGCAAAAGCGGACGCGTAGCCGCCCGCTGAATCGCTGATTTGGGCTTGCGACCCATTGCAGACATGCTGAACTGGCGGCCGGGAGAAGGAAGCTCGCCGAGCGCCGGAACCGGACGGCGGCAAAAGACGTTTGAGAAACGTCTGGAGTCCATCAGGCCAGTTTCAATGTGCGGGGGGACGGTTTCGCAACGGTTGCTCGCGCCCAATAGCCTCATGGAGCGACCAAGTGGAGCCATCACTCATCTTATTGGCAGAGGACGAGGCGCTCATCGCGTTGGACGTCCAAGAGGCGCTAGAGGTGGCGGGTTTTGCCGTCCTTCACGTTTTTGGAGGAGATGACGCGCTGGCTGCTATCAACGAGCACGGCGCAAAGCTTGCAGGGGTGATCACGGACGTGAGGTTCGGAGAGAAGGTCGACGGATGGAAAGTCGGCCGAAAGGCCCGTGAACTACTCCCACACGTTCCGATTATTTATATCTCCGGGGACAGTGCGCACGAACACACATCGCGCGGAGTTCCGGAAAGCGTGATGCTTCAAAAGCCGTTCGCGCCAGCCCAATTGGTCACTGCTATTGCGGCGCTGCTCAATGCCGTGCCGCCACCCCAACCGAGCTGATGGCACAGGGTGGAGGCCCGCCTTCCACCCAATACGGACACCAGGCCAGCATAAGCGCCCGCCCCATTATTGCTTCAACCGATACCCAGTCTTGAACACCCAAGCGATGCCCGCGAGGCACGCAGCAATAATCCCCACCATCGCCGCCACGCTCGACCACACCGGCACGTCGGCGACCCCGAAGAACG
>JBKJNP010000106.1:0-3171 GCA_046593565.1 Sphingomicrobium sp.
AACCGCGCCTCGCTCTCGCGAAGCGCGCGCTCGGCCACCCGTTGCTCGGTCGCGTCGTGGATCAGCAGCATCAGCCCGGAAACCGACCCGTCAGGCGCGAATTGCGGCAGATATTCGGACTGGATCGCGAGCAAGCCGCGGCTGGGATGATCATAATCGGCGGCGAACCACACCCGCTCCCCGGCCAGCGCCGCATCGAGCATCGGCCGCCGGTCGGCCATCGCGGCCGCGCTCAGTACCTCCTCCATCGACCGCCCGAGCATCTCGCTACGCGGCCGCTCGAGGAAGTCGGCCAGCGTCTGATTGACGAATCGATAGCGCAGCCCGGTATCGACGAACGCCAGCGCCATCGGCAGCGCATCGGCAATCGCCAGCACCGCGGCAAAGTCGAACGCGGGAGCGTCGATGCCACCGGCCGGCTTTAGCTTACCCTTGTCGCCCTTTCGCGCCATGTGGTCGAATCTGGCTCCTTGTTACGCCGCTGACAATAACCCCCGCGCCGCCCTTGCCGTTCCGCCCCATTGCCGTTCGATCCGCTGCAACCCATCTCCATTCGCAACCGACCGACAGGAGCCCGCATGGCCGACAAGGAATATACGCCCCCAGCTGTGTGGAGCTGGACCAAGCCCAGCGGCGGCACCTTCGCCAGCATCAACCGCCCGATCGCCGGGGCGACCCACGACCGCGAGCTGCCGGTCGGCGAGCACCCGCTCCAGCTCTACAGCCTCGGCACCCCCAATGGGGTCAAGGTCACCATCCTGCTTGAGGAGCTGCTCGCGGCAGGTCACGAGGGCGCGGAATATGACGCCTGGCACATCGACATCGGCGAAGGCGACCAGTTCGGCTCGGGTTTCATCGCGCTCAATCCCAACAGCAAGATCCCCGCCATGCTCGACCGCACCGACCCGGCGAAGCCCCAGCGGGTGTTCGAGAGCGGCGCGATCCTGCTCTATCTCGCCGAGAAATTCGCTGCTTTCCTCCCCGCCGATCCGCGCTCCCGCACCGAGGCGCTGAGCTGGCTGATGTGGCAGATGGGCTCGGCCCCGTTCCTCGGCGGCGGGTTCGGCCATTTCTACGCCTACGCCCCGGCCAAGTACGAATATCCGATCGACCGCTACGCGATGGAGGTGAAGCGCCAATATGACGTCCTCGACCGCCACCTCGCCAACAGCGAATATATGGCCGGCGCCGATTACAGCATCGCCGATATCGCCATCTGGCCGTGGTACGGCGCGGTCGCCCTGGGCCAGGCCTATGGCGACGCCGCCAAGTTCCTGTCCCTAGACGACTACAGACACGTCCACCGCTGGATCGCCCAGGTCGGAGCGCGCCCCGCGGTCCAGCGCGGGCGGCGGGTCAATCGCACCCCCGATGACAAGAACCCCGATTTCATCCGCGAGCGACACAGCGCGGCGGATCTGGATTAGGAACAAAACGCTGTCCTATTTGTAACCTTCATGGTTCAAACTGGCGGATGACCGATTCGCCAGAACCCCAGCCCGCCCCGATCCCCGTCGTCTGCGATCAGTGCCGCGCCACCGGCATGGCGGGCGACGAGGCCTTTTCCGCCATCCCCGACATTCTCGCCTTCGATCCGGTGCCGCGCCGCGCCCATGTCAACAACTGGTCGGCCGAGCATCAGCGCGCCTTCATCGCCGCGCTCGCCATTACCGGCTCCCCCCGCCAGGCGGCGCGCGCGCTCGGTCGCCACATGTTCGGCGCCCAGCAATTGCGCACCGCGAAGGGCGGCCGCGGTTTCGACGCCGCGTGGGATGCGGCGCTGGAAGTCGCGCGTGATCGCGAGTTCGCCCAGATCCATGCCAATCTGTCGACCCTGTCGGCGGACCGTTGTGCAAGCGAGGCCGCGGCGCAGGCCGGCGCGACCGGTCATGTGCCGGCCCACCCGATCGGCCGCGTTCTCCCCCGCCTCGGCGAAACTTATGGCGAGATCATCGCCGACGACGTCGATCCCGAGCGCCGCGACGTTCTCGAGACGCGCCTCAGGATCCGCGACAAATTGACCCGCGCCCGCCGCTTGTTGCTGATGTTCCTGGGCGAGGACACGGCCAAGCGCGCCGCATGGGAATTATTGGTCGGCCCGGTCGACTGGGACCGCGCCAGCCGCTGCGAATCGCAAGCCGACGAGCCCTTCGCCGACCCGCAGTACGAGCAATATGAAGGCTATGACATCAACCCCCACTGCATGACCAAGCCCGGCATGCTGCTGACCGCGGAAGCCGGCTTCCTGCCCGACCTCACCGGCGGCCCCGACGCGCTGGCGCCGCTGAGGGAGATTGTGGCGGAGAACGAAGCCGGGTCGATCGACGTCACGGCCACCCGTGACGGCCCTTATCCTCAGCCCTTCCTCGAAGACGAAGCCGACATCGCCCTGCGCAACGCTATCGCCATCGCCAAAGCCGCCCACCCGGAGGACTTCTCGGAATGACACGCACCTTCAAGCTCACCGACGATTGCACGCTGAGCGGGGTGCGGCTGCGGCCCGACGATCGCCGCGTGGACGGGGGTGGCTATTTCCGCCCGGACTGCCCCGACCGGTTGGTGCCCGCGCATGGGGTGGTGGAGGTGCCGGTGCGGGATGTTGTCGGGCGGCGGTTGAAGCCGGGGGAGCGGGTGGTAGCGCCTCCATGGCACTGAAGCTCAAGCGCTTTGACGCCGCAAAATACATCGAGACGCCGGAAGATGAGGCCGAGATTCTCAATGAAGCGTTCAAGTCTGGCCATTCCGGCTATATCGCCGCCGCGCTCGGCGCCGTCGCTCGCGCGCACGGTATGAGCGACCTGGCCGAGAAAACCGGGCTCAACCGCTCGGCGCTCTATGATGCGCTGTCCGAAAACGGCAATCCCACGCTCGAAACCTTCCTCAAGGTGATGTGCGCGCTCGATATCGAGCTTGAGGCGAAGCATGCCACTGAACCGTGCGAGCAGGTGCCCGAAATGCGGATTCCGGCTTAGTAAAGCGGCACGCCTTTGAAGCACTGCTCGCGATGCCAACCAAGGTAGCGCGGGTCGGGCCGCTCCGAAGGCTGCTCGGGAAACAAGGCCCGCCCGTCAGCATTCAGAATCTTCCGCACCCCGTCGACGTCATTGATGTGATTGGAGAGCAGGATCGTTCGATCATCGGCGACGGTGACCAGCCCACGATCAAACATCC
>JBKJNP010000134.1:0-16563 GCA_046593565.1 Sphingomicrobium sp.
GATGCACGACGGATATTTCCAGGTGATCGCGCTGCCGGTCTCGACCTGGGTCCAGCTGACCTTGCTCCGGGCGCCGGCGCACAACGCGCGCTTGGTGACGAAGTTGAAGATCCCGCCCTTGCCATCGGCGTCGCCCGGATACCAATTCTGGACGGTCGAATATTTTACCTCGGCATCCTCGTGCGCGTAAATTTCGACCACCGCGGCGTGGAGCTGATTCTCGTCGCGCATCGGCGCGGTGCAGCCTTCGAGATAGGAAACGTAGCTGCCCTTTTCGGCCACGATCAATGTCCGCTCGAACTGGCCGGTATTTTCGGCATTGATGCGGAAATAGGTGCTCAATTCCATCGGGCAGCGCACGCCCTCTGGGACGTAGACGAAGGTGCCGTCGGAGAAGACCGCGGCGTTGAGGCAGGCGAACAGATTGTCGCGCTGCGGAACGACCGAGCCGAGGTACTTTTTGATGAGGTCGGGATATTGCCGGATCGCTTCGGAGATGCTCAGGAAGATCACCCCCGCGCGCAATAATTCCTCGCGGAAGGTTGTCGCGACCGAGACGCTGTCGAACACCGCGTCGACCGCCACCTTGCGGGCGCCCTCGACCCCGGCGAGCACTTTCTGCTCCTCGATCGGGATTCCGAGTTTCTCATAGACGCGGAGGATTTCGGGATCGACCTCGTCCAACGACCCAAGCTTGGGCTTGGCTTTGGGCGCGGCATAATAATAAGCGTCCTGGTAATCGATCGCCGGAATGTCGAGCTTGGCCCAGTCGACCTCCTCCATCGTCAGCCATGCGCGATAGGCCTTGAGCCGCCATTCGAGCATCCATTCGGGCTCATTCTTCTTGGCCGAGATGAAGCGAACGGTGTCTTCGCTCAGCCCCTTGGGCGCGAACTCCTGCTCGATGTCCGAGGAGAAGCCCCACTCATATTCCTTGGCGATGGCGTCGCGTGCCTGCCTGTTGGTGACGGCTTCGTTCATGATGCGAGTTCCTGCAGCGACACCGCATGGAGCGCGCCGCGCACCTTGGCGCCGACGATCCCCATGTGCGGCTTGACCCGGCAATGGGCGTCAAGCGCGCAGTCGCTCGGCTCGTCGCTGCCGCTGCACTGGGTCATCGCGATCGGCCCTTCGACTGCCTCGACGATGTCGGCCAGGCTGATCTCGGTCACCGCCCGCGCCAGCGCATAGCCGCCACCGGCGCCGCGCTGTCCGGTGAGTAGCCCCGCCGCAGCGAGACGCTGCATCAGTTTCTGCGCGGTGGGCAGCGGGACGCCGGTCTCTTCGGCCAGCTCGGTCGCCGACAGCCGCGCGCATGGCTCGCGGCGCGCGGCGGCGGTCATCATCACAACCGCATAGTCGGCAAGGTGGGTGAGGCGCATATCGAATAGGATCTTTCTAGTCCGATTTAGGCCGAAGCTTCCCATTTTGCAACCGCGATGACAGAGAAGGGGCGATGTACCGCCTGCTGCGCCCACTGATCTTCCGCCTCGACGCCGAGCGCGCCCATCGCGCCACCATCGCGGCGCTGAAGCTGATGCCCAAGCGCCGCCCGCCCAAATTCGCCGGATCGCTGACCACCAGCATTGCCGGTCTGGGCTTTCCCTCGCCGGTCGGGCTCGCCGCCGGGTTCGACAAGGATGGCGAGGTGCCGGGCGCAATGCTCGGGTTGGGGTTTGGCTTTGTCGAAGTCGGAACGCTTACCCCGCTTGCCCAGGCGGGTAATTCCAAGCCGCGGTTGTTCCGGCTGATCGAAGACGAAGCGGTGATCAACCGGCTTGGGTTCAACAATAAAGGGCAGGCGGCGGCGGCCGAGCGACTGGCGGGACGCGATCGATCGCGCGGGGTGGTCGGGATCAACATCGGCGCCAATAAGGATAGTGCCGACCGGATCGCGGATTATGCGGCAGGCGTGCGGGCAATGGCGCCATTGGCCGATTATCTCACCGTCAATATCTCGTCGCCCAACACGCCTGGCCTGCGCGATTTGCAGGAGGGTGGCGAGCTGGTCGAACTGCTCGCCGCGGTAAGCGAGGCGCGGGTCGAGGGTGTGCCAATCTTCCTCAAGGTCGCGCCCGATCTTGAAGGCGGCGACCACGAACGCATCGTCCGCGCCGCAATCGACGGCGGGATCGATGCGCTGGTCGTCGCCAACACTACTGTGTCGCGGCCCGCGCTGAAGTCCCGGTTCGCGGGGGAGTCGGGCGGCCTGTCGGGCGCACCGCTGCAGGAGCTCGCGCTCGACCAGTTGCGCCATTTTCGCGCGGTGTCGGGCGGCCAGCTGCCGCTGATCGCCGCCGGCGGGATCGCTTCGGCCGACGATGCATGGGCGCGAATAGTGGCGGGCGCGAGCCTGGTCCAGCTGTACTCGGCCCTGGTCTATCACGGCCCCGGGCTGGCGCGCAGGATTGCTGATGGGCTCGCCGCGATCCTCGAGCGCGAGGGAATCGCCAGCATCTCCGACGCGGTCGGTCTCGAAATTCTACGGTAGGGTCAGCACCACGCCTTCGCGGCGCGGATCATAGCCACCGTCGATTCGCGAATTCCGGATCAGTACCCCGTGCACCCCGCTATCCTCGCCCTGCCCGGGTTTCAGGTCGATCCCGCGCGCCCGCAATCCCGCCAGCACCTCGGGCGAAAATTTGTCGACTTCGCCGCCGAAGCTGCTGCCACGCGCGACTAGGTTCGGAAGCGCGATCGCCTGTTGCATCGGCAGTCCCCAGTCGACTGCGGCAATCAAAGACTTGGCGACGAACGGAAGGATCGAATTGCCGCCCGCCGATCCGATCGCGCCCGCGAACCGCCCGTGCCGGTCGAGTAGGATCACCGGCACCATCGACGATCGTGGGCGCTTGCCCGGTGCGACGGCATTGGCGAGGGGCAAGCCCTTGTCGTCGGTTGGCGCAAACGAGAAATCGGTCATCTGGTTGTTGAGGAAGAAGCCATCGACCATCCGTCCGCTTCCGAAAATGCTTTCGACCGTGGTGGTCATCGACACGACATTGCCGGCCGCATCGCGGACGATGAAGTGCGAGGTGCCGGCAACTTCGACGGTAGCGTCAACGGCCGCAGGAGCCGCGCCGCGCGGGGTTCCGGCAACCGGCGGCGGTCCCGCGGCGGCCCCGATCAAGCGCGCGCGCCTGGCGATATAGGCCGGTTCGAGCAACCCCTCGACCGGCACCGAAGCGAATGCCGGATCGCCGACATATTTGTCGCGGTCGGCGAACATCAGTCGGCTGGCTTCGGCGAACAGATACCATGCCTGCGGATCGGTCGGCCCGCGCTTTGCAATGTCGGTCCGTTCGAGCAATTTGAGCAATTGCAGCAGCCCGACCCCCGAGGATGGCGGCGGCGGCGTGCAAGCTCGATAGGTGCGCCACGGCGCGCACAAAGCGGCGCGCTTGACTGGCTTGTAAGCGGCAAGGTCGGCCATGGTCATGGTTCCGCCGAGCGGGCCCGAACGGGTACGTTCGACGATTTTTGCCGCGGTGCTTCCGGCGTACATTGCGGCAATGTCCTGCTCGGCGAGGCGGCGAAGGAAATCGGCGTAAGCGGGGTTCTTGAGCCGGTCGCCAGCCTTGACCGGCGCGCCGCCCGGACCTTGCCCGAAATAGGCCTTTGCGTCGGGCGTTGCAGCCTGGGGTGATTTGCTGGCTACCATCCGTGCCAGCCGGGGCGTGACGATGAAGCCGTCTGCGGCTGTCCGCTCGGCACTCCGGAACAGGCTGTTCCACGGCAGCCGACCATGCTCGCCATAGGCCATGCGTAGCGCCGCCAGCGCGCCCGGAACGCCGGTGGCGCGGCCGCTGAGCACGGCGTCGCGGAACCCCAGCGGCTTACCGTCGGGGGCGATAAACATCGCCGGCGTCGCCTGGGCCGGTGCCGTCTCGCGCCCGTCGTAGATGCTCAAGCCGCTGGTCCGCGCATCGTAATAGTTGATGAAACCGCCGCCGCCGACCCCGCTCGATTGCGGCTCGACCAATGACAGCATCGCCTGCATCGCCAGCGCCGCATCGACTGCGCTTCCGCCGCGCTCCAGCGCCTCCATCCCCGCCGTCGCGGCGAGCGGGTTGGCGGCGATAACGAACGGCTGGACGGTTTGCGCTGTCAGCGGCTGGGGTGGTGAGCCGGTGGTGGAGGGAGTGGCGCAGGACGCGAGCGTCAGCGAGGCGAGCAGCATGAAGCGGGACAGGATCGACATCGGCACCGCCTATCGCAGCTTTCCCGCAGCGTCCACGCGAACCGCTTGTGGTGATCCGCGCCGTTTGCGCTAAACAGGGCAGGAGACCGGCCGCAGCCGGCGGGGAGAGGAATGGACAAGAGACTCGAGCATTTTCCGAACCTGGTGACGATGTTCCTCACGCGCGCGCGTGAGAAGAGCGGCTCGCCGTTCCTGTGGGACAAGGTCGACGGGCACTGGCAAGCGATCAGCTGGTCGGAAACGGCGCGGCGGGTTGCGGCGCTTGCCCAGGGACTGAAGAAGCTGGGCATGAAGCCTGGCGACCGCGTGATGCTGGTCAGCGAGAATCGCCCCGAATGGCTGATCGCCGATTTGGGCATCATGGCAGCGGGCTGCGTCACGGTTCCGACCTACACCACCAACACCAGCCGCGATCACCAGCATATCCTCAACAATAGCGAGGCGCGGGCGGTCATCGTCTCGAACCAGAAACTGGCCAAGTCCCTGCTTCCCGCAGTGCTGTTCGCCTCGTCGTGCAACCATGTCATCTCGATCGACTCAATCGATGCCGGCCAATCATCCGACGTGGCCGATTTCCATCTGTGGGACGATCTCGTCTCCGGCTCGGCCGACGTCGGCGCGCTTGAGGCCGAGATGGCCAAGGTCGGACGCGCCGACCTTGCCTGCCTGATCTACACCAGCGGCACCGGCGGCGCCCCGCGCGGGGTGTGTCAGCATCACGGCATGATCCTCCACAATGTCGAAGGCTGCATCGACATCATCGCCAATGATTTTGGCTGGGACGACGAGATATTCCTGTCCTTCCTCCCTGCCAGCCACGCTTACGAGCATAGCGGCGGGCAGCATTTCCCGGTCGCGCTCGGCGGGCAGATTTATTACGCCGAGAGTCTCGAGAAACTGGCCGCCAATATCGAGGAAGTGCGGCCGACTCTGATGGTGGTGGTGCCGCGATTGTTCGAGATGCTGCGCGCAAAAATCATGAAGCAGGTCGACAAGGACGGCGGGCTGCCAGCCTATCTGATGAGCCGCGCGATGGCGATCGAGACCAAGCGCTATGCTGGAAAATCGGTGCCGTGGGACCTGCCGATGGATGGAATCCTGTCGCTCACGTTGCGGCGCAAGGTCAGCAAGAAATTCGGCGGGCGGATCAAGGCGATGGTGTCGGGCGGCGCGCCGCTCAATCCCGAGGTCGGACTGTTTTTCCAGGCGATGGGGATCGTCATGCTCCAGGGCTATGGCCAGACCGAGGCCGGGCCAGTGATCAGCTGCAACCGACTGCGCGGCGGGATCCGCATGGATACGGTCGGGCCGCCGATGCTCAATACCGAGGTCCGGATCGCCGACGATGGCGAGATCATGGTGCGCGGCGAACAGGTCATGCAGGGCTATTGGCGCAATCCTGACGAAAGTGCGCGGGTGCTTAAAGGCGGCTGGCTGGCGACCGGCGATGTTGGCCATCTCGATGCCAAGGGTCGGATCGTGATCACCGACCGCAAAAAGGATTTGATCATCAATGACAAGGGCGACAATGTCTCGCCCCAGCGGGTCGAGGGAATGCTCACCCTCCAGCCCGAAATTGGCCAGGCGATGGTCCATGGCGACCGCCACCCCTACCTTGTCGGGCTACTCGTTCCCGACCCCGAGATTGCCGACGAGCCCGACCTCCAGCAGCGGCTGTCGGCGGCGGTCGACCGGGTCAACAAGGAGGTCAGCTCGATTGAAAAGGTCCGCCGCTTCATCCTCGCCGACGAGCCCTTTTCGGTCGATAACGAGCAGATGACGCCGTCGCTCAAGATCCGCCGCCACATCATCCGCGCCGCATACGGCGAACGCCTCGACGCGCTTTACAGAAAATAGAATGGTGAGCGGTTAGCTGGCCGGCCTGTAGGGCACGAAATCACCCATTGCGCAGCTTCCGACCGTCATTCCGCTGGTCATGTCGGTGACGGTCCCGATGTCGCCGCGGCACAGTTGCGACCCGATGCTTCGTGTGACCAGTGCATAGCTTCCGCGGCCCAGGAGACTGCAGCTGCCGAGCGGTTTGTTGACGTAGGTTGTGCGACCGTTCCGATACAAAATGGTATCGTCGTCGATCACCACCATGTCATTCGAGCTGCGCAACGGCAGGCATTTTTCGGGCCGGCCGGCGGTCTTCCCAGCGAGCAACTTGTCATAGGTCGCCTGCGCCTTGGCGCTGCGCTGTTCGGGCTGGCTCATGGCGGTTGCGCAAGCGGCAAGGCCGATGGCAGCGGTAGCGAAAATCAGGAAGCGCATGTCAATCATCCTTCGCGTCGCATTTATATCCCCAATGTTAATAGGCTACCGGGCGGATTAACCGAAGCTGTCTTTCATGGTCCGCAGGCGGGAAAGGTCGGTGGCGTCGACGGCGCGCAGGAATGGGTTGGTAGCACGCTCCTCGCCAACGGTTGTCGGCAGGGTAACCTCGCCGCGCTCACGCATTGCCGTGACCTGTTCCAGTCGCTCGGTCACCGCCGCATTGGCCGGATCGACATGCGCGGCGAAACGGGCATTGGCGAGCGTATATTCGTGGCCGCAATAGATAAGCACATCGTCGGGCAACGCGGCGAAGCGCTGCATGTTGGCGAACATCTGCTCGGCCGTGCCCTCGAACAACCGGCCGCAGCCCATCGCGAACAAGGTATCGCCGGTGAAGATCATCTTGGCGTCGGCGAAATAGAGCGCAATGTGCCCGGCGGTGTGGGCCGGAATCGCCCACACCTCGGCTTCCAGGCCGCCGACCGTCACCCGATCGCCCTCGGCGACGATACGATCGAGCGGGGTTACCTTTTCGGCTTCGGCTGGGCCAGTGACGCTGGCGCCGGTCGCGGCCTTGATCGCCGCGGTGCCGCCGGTGTGGTCGGGATGCCAATGGGTGATCAGGACCTGGTCGATTCGCCACTGCCGCTTGGCCGCCGCGTCGAGCGCGGGCGAATCCTGGCCCGGATCGACCACCGCCACGGTGCCGCTCGCGGGATCGCGTAGCATCCAGATATAATTGTCGCTCAATGCCGGGACAGGGATGACCTCGACTGACCGGGCTTCTGGCATCACCATTCTCCCACATTGGCCATCGACGCCCACGGCTCGGCGGGCGGCAGCGGATCGCCTTTCTGCAGCAATTCGACCGAAATCGCGTCGGGCGAGCGGACAAACGCCATATGGCCGTCGCGCGGCGGTCGGTTGATCGTCACTCCCGCCTCGGCCAGCACCAAGCACGTCGCGTAAATATCGTCGACGAGGAAGGCGAGGTGACCGAAATTGCGCCCGACGTTGTAGCCAGCTTCATCCCAATTGTGAGTCAACTCTACCTCCGCCTCGTCGCCCGGAAAGCCGAGGAAGATCAATGTGAACTTGCCCTGCTCGACATCGCGGCGTCGGCGCTCCTCGAGCCCCAGCAGTTGGAAAAATGCAACAGTGGCGTCAGGATCCGACACACGGAGCATGGAATGGAGGAATTTCACTATTCGGCTACTCCGTTCATCGCTATATAAGCACGGTTCGTCGACGGTCCGAGACCGGCAATCGTGCCCGGTGGCCGTCATACGAGACGACGAACCGAGAGTGTGGTTCCATGCAGACCATGTTTCAAGGCAATCGCGGCGCTTTGATCGCCGCAGTAGGGATATTTTCGACCGGCTTGGCTGTCAGTGGCTATCTGCTCGGCGACGGATTGCGCCGGGCAAAGAGCGCCGAACGCTCCATCTCGGTGCGCGGCGTATCGGAACGCGACGTCACCGCCAATCTCGCCACATGGACGATCAGCTTCTCGCAGGAAGGCCCCGATCTGGGTGCGGTCAACGCCCGCGCCGACCAGCAGAGCGTGGCGGTACGTCGCTTCTTCACCACTGCCGGGTTCAAGCCGGCGGACGTCAGCGACAGCGGGGTCAGCTTCGCCCGCACCCACGTCACCAACGATGAAGGCCAAAGGGTTGAAACGCGGATCACCGTGACCCGCTCGGTTCAGTTGCGCACCACCGAGGTAATGAAGGCGCAAAAAGCGCATGAAGGGCTCCCGGCCCTGCTCCGCGAAGGGGTCGAACTCGACGGCAGCAACCTCAATTACAGCTTCACCCGGCTCAACCAGTTGAAGCCGGAGATGATCGCCGAAGCGACCAAGCGGGCGCGCGGCAGCGCCGAGCAATTCGCCCGCGACAGCGGCGCATCGGTCGGCCAGATCCGCACCGCGTCCCAGGGCTATTTCTCGGTTGGCCCGCGCGACGGGGCGGAGGGTGAGGACAGCAGCGCCAGCGACTCGCCGTTCCAGAAAGTGCGCGTCGTGACCTCGGTCGATTATGACGTCGCGGGGTAGCTCAGGCTTTCGGATGTCCGGGGGACATTTGAAAGCCGGAGCTCCTAGCGCCTAGCGATGCCCCGGCCCCTCGCCGTCGCCATCGGGTCGGGTCGCGACCTGGTTGGTGACGGTGAGCGGCACGTCGAGCATGCCGAGCGCGCGCCGCGCGGCCTGGCCGCTCGACCCCTTGGGGTCGGCGGTTGCGGCGCGGGTCCAGTAATCGCGGGCTTTGCTATCCTCGCCGGCCGCCTGGTAGACATGGCCGGCCTCGAACAGCACCGACGGGTCGTTGGGACTCATTACCAGCGCGCGGTTGATCGCGACCTTGGCGGCGGGAATGTCATTCTCGCGGATCGCCAGCGCGGCGGAGAAAAACCACAGGAAGGGATCGTCGGCGCTGGATTTGGCCGCTTCAGTCAGTTTGGCGCGCGCGGTCTTGAGGTCGTTTTGCGATTCGGCGGCGCGGGCACGGTCGAGCAACGCCAGTCCGCGCTGGTCGGCGAGCAATCCGGTCCCGGCCAGCGCGCGGTCGATCGCCAGCGCGGCCTTGCCCGGCTGGCCCGCCGCAATCCACATATTGCCGGCCGCGGCGAGCATCCTGTCGGCGGCTGGGTCGCCCGGCCTGGCCATTCCGGCGGCTGCCTCGAACCCGCTGGCCGAATCGGCGAATTTTCCCTCGGCCTGGGCCGCGACAGCACGGCACAAATGTGCGGCTCCGGTGGTATCGGTCGGGCAGGGGCCAATATTTGCTGGCGAAGACCCGGCAAGCGCGGCGGCGATGAGCAAGTGGATCATGACAATTTCTCCGCCAAAACGGCGATGGCGCGAACCAGCGCCTCGATTTCGTGCGGCTTCGACAGCCGGTGATCGCCCTGTTTGATCAGGTGCAGCTGGACATCGCCTGAATGGATCGAGTCGAGCAGCTTGAACGCCACCCCGACCGGCACTTCCTCATCCTTGTCGCCGTGGATCAGCCGCACCGGGCAGTCGATCAGGATCGGGCTGTACAACATGCGCAGAGCGGCGCCCGACGCGACGAACCGGGCATGGGTCACCAGTGGCGGGCCGCCATCGGCATTGGGCGTCTCGAACCGGGCCGTATCGATCAGCGACTGGCGCTGCTCCGGCGTGTAGCCCCAGTCGGTGAAGTCGGGCGCCGCGGCCACGCCGACGATCGCGGCGACCCGCCCCGGCCGCTTCAGCGCGGCCTGAAGCGCGATCCAACCGCCCATCGACGATCCGACCAGCAGCACCGGGCCCTCGACCAGCAGGTCGATTGCCGACAGCACATCGTCAAGCCAGCGGGTCAGCGTGCCATCGGCGAAATCGCCGCCCGACGACCCCGTCCCCGAATAATCGAAACGCAGATAGGCGAGGCCCGCGGCGGCGGCGAAGCGGTCGATCTCGACCGCCTTGGTCCCTTCCATGTCGGAGCCATATCCGGGCAGGAACACCAAAGTCGGACCGGTAACGCGTGGGTCGTTGGGGCGGTGGCGATAGGCGATCTTGCGGCCGTCGCCGGGGTCGAAATAGGCCAGCGGCGCGGGGTCGGGGGTGGGGATATCGGTCATCGCGCGCCTCTTGGCGCACTCAGGCGGCCCGGAGCAACCCCGCCAGGCGGACTATTGCGTCGACCAGCTGGTCATTGGCGACCGGCAGATTTGGAACAAGCCGTTCGTGCGCCCTACTCTAAATCCGGAAAATGCCCAGCGTCAGCAAGGTCAGCGCGAAATTGCCGAACGCGATTCCGGCATAGTCGCGCCAGTTGCCGGTGAAGCGGACCGCATCCTCCAGTTCACCGGCCTTGATCGCGGTGATGGTGTTCACTGGGCTTGTTTCCCGTCCGCCTTTGGCTTCTTGGGATCTACCCCGCAGGCGGCCAGCATGGCCTTGGCCGCAGCCGGATCAAGCGCCGGGCGGTAGGTAACTTTGCGGTCGTAGGAGCTGGCGAAATTGGCGGCGCGGCCCTTGCTTCCGGGGTGGCTGTCGAGGAATTGCAGCGCCGGGCTGGTGTCGCCGCCGGATTCCTTCGACAATTTGGCGAACAGGGTCGCGGTCGGGCGCGGGTCGATCCCGGCCCGGCGCAGCGTGGCGATGGCGTCGGCATCGGCCTCGCGCTCGTTGGCGCGGGTGAAGCTCAGGCCGACGACCTGTTCGGCATTGGCGCCGACGGTGCCGGCGAAAGTGCGGATCAAGGCGCCGATGCCAAGTTCGCGCACCAGCGCCTCGGTGACGTGGCGGCGGCGGACATGGGCGATCTCGTGCGCGACGATCCCGGCCAAAGCGTCGACATCCTTGGTCTCGTTGAGCGCGCCCTTGAAGATGATGATGTTCGATCCGGGGACGGCGGCGGCGTTGAACATGTCGACGTCCAGCGCGGCGATCCGGATCTGGGTCGACCCGGCGGCCGTCCCGCCCGGGTCGAGCCGTTCGACCAGGGCCTCGAGCGCCGCCTGGCCCTGCGGCGAGCGGCATCGCAAATCGCCGAAATCGCCGACGATCGCGTTGCCGACATTGCGTTCCCACGACGGCGGGACGAGCGGCGCGATCCACAACGGCGCGGTATGACCGATGAGGACCACCACTCCGGCGATCCCCGCTAGGATCAGGCTCGCCTTGCCCAGCCCGATGCGGTCGATCCACCCGCCATAACGGTTGGTCCCCGGTAGCGCGGCACGAAGGTCGGCGTCCACCGGCTGCTCCAGGATCAGCCGCCAGCCGGGCATCCCGCGCCGCGACAGCAACAATTGCTGCTGGTCCTCATCGGCGACAATCAGCTCGTCGGCGTCGATCTCGACCGGATCGCCGACCGATGGGGTCACCCGGATCGAGCGCGCGCCCGCGGGCACCACCTCGGCGGCGTAACGTTCGGCGTGGAGGCCGTCGTAAAAGGTCGCCTGCGCCATCCTTGCCTCAGATCGCGCCCATGTCGAACGCGTCGGCGAATCCTTCCGCCTCGGTCGGGGCGCGGGTGGTCGACTGGCCAAGTTCGGAGACGTTGATCTCGCCATACAAATGCATGTGGCGAACCATGAAGGCCCAATTGCGATAGCCCCAATAGGCAAGTCCAAGGCCGAGCGTGAACACCGCCAACGCGATGTTGCCGAGGAACAATTTGAGCCATTGCCAGGTGGTCGCGTCGAACCCGAATTCCAGATTGCCGAGCGACATCGTCTTGGCCGCATTGCGGTAAAATTTGGCGTACCAATGAAGGGTCATTAGCGGGATGATCAGGTAAAATAACAATATTACGACCACGAAGATCACCATCAGGCTTGCCGGGCTATCACCGAAAACAACCGTGCCAATCACGGCAGCCACGATGCTGCTGACGACCATCACCGCGATCGGCACCAGATAGACCAAGGCCCAACGCTGTCCGAGCCCTTCTGCGGTCAGTGTCGAGCGGAATTTGAGCGAGCCGAAGCTCATCTCGTTCCAGCGGCTGCGGAACAAAGCGGTCGCCATCCACGGCCAGGCGATGAACATGGTCATGCCCGACAGCGCGACCCGGCCGAGATATTCGCCGCCATAGTTCCAGCCGGGCTCGTCGCTGCCGCCGCGGATGCCGCGCCACCAGGTACGCGACAGGCGATAGCGAAGCGCGCGGAAGCCCGCGACCCCGCTGAGATAGAAGATGGCGACGTAAAACAGCAGCAGCACGCCGCTCGCCGCCTCGATCTTGCCGCGCGCGACCAGCGCCGGAAACAGGAACTGGATGAACAAGAAGAACGGCAGCAGGAACGCGCTCACGATCAGGAAGCCAATGAACATCTCCTTGCCGGTGCCGCTCCATTCCAGCCGGTCGCCGATCACCTCGGTCCGGCTCCACAGATAGCGGCGCTGGCGGGCGGCGGCCCAGAAACGGTAGATGCCGAGCGTGACGATGATCAGCAGCACGTTCGATGCCGCAATCGGCAGATATTCTCGCCACGTCCCGGTAAAGCGGATCGCCCGCTCCGGCGCCACTGGCGCTTGCCCCATCACATCCATGCTTTCCCCCGGTACGCTACAAACCCCGCCACTACCTTAGCGGATGATCTTTCTAAGGAAAGTGAAGATCGGACCGCGAAGCTCAGCGCTTCAGGAATGCGTCCAGTTCGGCGGCGAAACGGGCCGGCTGGTCCTGCATGATGAAATGATAGCTGGCGGTGATCGGAACCAGCTTCGCCGACGGCAAGCCGGCATAAGCGTCGCCATAGATTTTCGCCGCCGCTGCAACGGTCAGCAGGCGGTCGTCCTGCGGGTAGAGCATGGTCACCGGCGCCTTGATTGCGTTGAGGCGCGGGGTCAAATCGGTGACCATGTCGTCATGCATCGCCTGCGCCACGACGCGCAGGTCGGACGCGGTCGCGCCATAGCGCACCAGGCAGGCGCCCTGTCCGCTATTGGTCATTGTGCCGCGCGGGATGGCCGGGGCGGGCAGGGTCGCCGGGCAATCGGGGGCGGTGAAAACGGGCGCGGTCTTGGCGGCATTGGCGATCAGCATCGCGCGCATCTGGTCGGCCATCGGGCGCACCGCTTCGACGCTGGCGGCGCCGAACAGTGGCCCGATGAACGGCAAGGCGTCGACCACCAGCAATTTGCCGGGGAGCGCCGGATGGTCGGCGGCAATCATCAGCGCCGCTAGTCCGCCCATCGAATGTCCGACGATCGCTGGTCGAGCCAGCTTATTGCCCTTGATGTAAGCGGATAGTTCATCGACGAACGGCTGAAGCACTGGCCCGCTGGCATTGGGCCCGGCGGGTTCGCCAAAGCCTTTGAGCTGGACCAGATGGACCCGGTGAGTCGTCTTCAACCGGTCGGCAGTCGCGGCCCACACGGCGCGCGGGCTCGACAGGCCGGGGATCAGGACGACGTCGGGGCCGGATCCGACGGTGACGACGCTGAACCGGGTCGGAGCGGCGTGCCCGGCGGCGGGAACGGATAGCGCGAGCGCGGCGGCGGTCAGGAGAAACTTGGTCATCGGATCAGCCTTTGCTTGGCGAGGCGAAGATCGCCTCGATCGGAAGTGCGAACAATTCGGCGATGCGGAAGGCGAGGGGGAGCGACGGATCATATTTGCCGGTCTCGATCGCGTTGACGCTCTGCCGCGACACCGCCAGCCGGTCGGCCAGGTCCTGCTGGCTCCAGTCTCGCTCGGCGCGGAGCACCTTGAGGCGGTTGTTCATGCGCATGTTCCCGCCGTCCCGACGGTCAGCCGGTTGTAGAGCGCGCCGACGCCTAGCCCCATGAACCAGAAGAACGCCGCGCCGAAGCCGCCATTGCCGGGCGGAACGAGGTCGAAATTCTGGAGGAATTCCCAAATCGTCACGATCGTCAGGCAGAATCCGGTGGCGACCAGCGCCTGGCGCACCAGCAGCATGCGGATGAACTCGTCGGGCTCCTCGACCAGCAATCGCATCACCGCCCAGAACACGCCGATGATCGGCAGCGCGGGGAGGATCGCCAGCGGGTAGGCGATCGGGCCGGACACCAGATGGTGGCGGAAAGCATAGACCGCCGCGAACAGGGTGATCATGTAGATCGTCATCAGCACCGCCAGGCGGATCAGGTAGCGGCGGGTCGCAGGACTTTTGTAACGGGCCATGGTTGCACTCCTTGAGTTAGTAAAGGGTGCTTTACATAGGTGAGTCCGCACTGTCAAGCGACATTGACATAATATCAAGCACGCTTACATTTGCGCCGGGTTGAAGCGGGTGGCGCGCTGCACTAGTTGCTTGGCCCATGACGCAGATGTTCAAGATCGCCCTTCCCGACGGTTCGGTCCGCGAAGTGGTCGCGGGCTCGACCCCGGCGGATGTCGCCGCGGCGATTGGGCCGGGCCTCGCCAAGGCGGCGCTGGCGGCGCGGGTCGATGGCGAATTGCGCGATCTCAACCGGCCGTTTGATGGCGATTCGACGCTGGCGCTGGTCACCTCGCGCGACGAAAAGGACGCGCTTGAGCTGTTTCGCCACGATTTCGCGCACATCCTCGCCGAGGCGGTGCAGAAACTGTTCCCGGGAACCCAGATCACCTTCGGCCCGGCAACCGATGACGGCTTCTATTACGACTTCGCCCCGACCGCAGCGCACGGGCCGTTCACCGACGAGGATCTGCCCGCAATCGAGGAGGAGATGCGCCGCATCATCGCTGCCGACGAGCCGCTGATCCGCGAGGAATGGAGCCGCGAGGATGTTCGTGGTTTCTTCGAAAGAACAGGCGAGAGCTTCAAGGCCGAATGGGTAATGGAGCTGCCCGAGGGCGAGGCGATCACCATGTACCGCTCGGGCAGCGCCGAAAATGCGTGGATGGACCTGTGCCGCGGGCCGCATCTCGCCTCCACCGGGAAGCTCGATCCGCAGGCGTTCAAGCTGACCCGCGTGTCGGGCGCTTACTGGCGCGGCGATCAGGCCAATCCGATGCTCAGCCGGATCTACGGCACCGCCTGGCTCAATAGGAAGCAGCTCGACGCCTATCTCGTCCGGTTGGAGGAAGCGGCCAAGCGCGACCACCGCAAGATCGGCCAGGAGATGGACCTGTTCCATCTGCAGGCCGAGGCGCACGGCTCGGTGTTCTGGCACCCCAAGGGATTCGTCCTGTGGCGCGCGATCGAGGCCTATATGCGCCGCAAGCTCGACGGTGCCGGCTATCGCGAGATCAAGACCCCGCAATTGATGGACGCGCGGCTGTGGGAGGCCTCGGGCCATTGGGGCAAGTTCCGCGAAGGCATGTTCGTCGTCCCCGACGAAGTGCCGGGAATCGACCCGTCGCAGCCGGTGATCACCGGCGAGGGCGATTTGATGGCGCTGAAGCCGATGAACTGCCCGGCGCATGTCCAGGTGTTCCGCCAGGGGATCAAGTCGTACCGCGACCTGCCGCTCAGGCTGGCCGAATTCGGCTGCTGTCACCGCAATGAGCCGCACGGCGCGCTGCACGGGATCATGCGGGTGCGGCAGTTCACCCAGGACGACGCGCATATCTTTTGCACGGAAGCCCAGATCGTCGCCGAGACCAGGGCCTTCTGCACACTGCTCGACACTATCTACCGCGACCTTGGCTTTGCCGATTATGCGGTCAAGCTGGCGACGCGGCCCGACGTCCGCGCCGGCGAGGACGCGACCTGGGACCGCGCCGAGCAGGACCTTCAAGCGGCGCTCGACCAGACCGGCCTCAAGTTCGAGCTGCTACCCGGCGAGGGTGCTTTCTATGGCCCCAAGCTCGAATTCCACCTGACCGATGCGATCGGGCGGACGTGGCAGTGCGGCACGCTCCAGCTCGACTATGTCATGCCCGAGCGATTGGACGCGAGCTATGTCGGCGAGGATGGCGGACGCCACCGGCCGGTGATGCTGCACCGCGCCATCCTCGGCACGTTCGAGCGGTTCATCGGCATCCTGATCGAGCATCACGCCGGGCGATTCCCGCTATGGCTGGCGCCGGTCCAGGCGGTGGTCGCGACGATCGTGTCGGACGCCGACGATTATGCGAATGTGGTGGTTGCAAAGCTTCGGGCGGCGGGGTTCCGCGCCGAGTCCGACCTCAGGAACGAGAAGATCAACTACAAGGTGCGCGAGCATAGCCTGGCCAAGGTCCCGCTGCTGCTGGTCGTCGGCAAGCGCGAGGCCGAGGAAGGATCAGTCGCCATCCGCCGGCTCGGCAGTGACGAGCATCAAAAGGTGATGGGACTGGACGAGGCGGTGGCAATGATCGCGGGCGAAGCGGTGCCGCCGGATTTGCGCGGATAGGATTGGACTGCGGGCGCGGGGAGGAGGAGGAGGAGGACTAATGGACATGCTGCCCACCGCACTCGTCCTCGCCCGCGCTCAATTCGCCTTCACGGTCAGCTTCCACTTCATCTTTCCGGCCTTCTCGATCGGCCTCGCGAGCTATCTCGCGGTGCTCGAGGGGCTGTGGCTGAGGACCGGCAAGCCGCTCTATCTCGACCTGTTCCGCTACTGGCTGAAGATCTTCGCGGTGGCGTTCGCGATGGGGGTCGTGTCGGGCATCGTCATGTCCTACCAGTTCGGCACCAACTGGTCGGTGTTCTCGGACAAGGTCGGCGGCGTG
>JBKJNP010000267.1:0-8254 GCA_046593565.1 Sphingomicrobium sp.
CCCGAGACCGTCCGCTTCGACGAAGCGATGCGCTTGCCTCGCAACGAAGTGATGATCCTTGCGACTGGCGGGCAGGGCGAGCCCCGTGCCGCTTTGTCGCGGGTCGCGTTCGGAAGCCACGAGCTGAAATTGGTCGCGGGCGACACGGTGATCTTTTCGTCCAAGCAAATCCCCGGCAACGAGATCGCAATCGGGCGGATCATGAATGCTTTGAGCGATCTCGGCGCGCTCACGGTCACCGATCGCCAGCTCCATATTCACGTCTCGGGCCATCCCGGTCGGCCCGAACTGGCGCAAATGTATCAATGGATCCGGCCCGAGATCGTCGTGCCCGTCCATGGCGAAGCGCGGCACATGGCCGAGCAGGCGCGGTTCGCGCTGGCCTGCGGCGTGCCCAAATCAATCTATCAGAAGAATGGCGACATCGTTCGCTTGGCACCCAAGGGCCCGAAGAAGGTCGGCACCGTCCGCACCGGGCGGCTGGTGCTCGACGGCGACGTCATCCTTGCCGCCGACGGTGCCACGATCGGCGAGCGACGCAAGATTAGCGTCAACGGGATCATCGCGGTTGCCTTGCCGCTTACCGAGGACGGTCGCCTCTCGGGGAAACCGATGGTACGACCGTTCGGCGTCCCGGTCGAAGCCGACCGCGACGATTTCATCGCCGACGCCACCGATGCCGCAACTCGAGCGTTTGGCGAAGCGACCGATAGTGACAAGGTCCGCGAAAGCGTTCGCCTCGCGGTGCGCCGTTGCGCCAATCTATGGACCGGCAAGAAGCCGATCGTCGAGGTGATGGGGGTCAGCGCCGGGCGATGAAGATCGGCTCGATCATCGCTATTTATTTCCTGTTCTTCGCCTTCAGCGCATTCGCATTGTTGCCGTTCGGGGTGCGGACCAGCGAGGAACTGGGCGAGGCCAAGGTGCCGGGCCAGGCCGACAGCGCGCCGCACCGGTTCGACCTCAAGCGCCACCTGCTGCGTTCTGCCCTCATCGCGCTCGGGCTCTTCGGAATCTATTACGCCAATTGGCACTTCAGCTGGATCACCACCGACGATCTGGACTTCTGGAACTAGCTACCGCCGCCCGACGACCTGTGCCAGGGCGGCGTAGAGTTTGCCCATGTCCGAGCTCATCAGCGTCACCGCCATCGCCCCGCCATCGCGGTCGGCCGTTACCCGGCGAAGCATCGCCTCGAAGTCGTGGACGTAGCGATTGACCGACTGCTGGAACTCGACATCGCTCTCGTAATGGGCGTCGATCGCACGCGCCTCGGCATTGCCCATCAGCCGGGCCGCGCGGCGGGTGAATACTCCGCGGTCGCCCTTGAGGTATGCGCTCCACGCTTTGTCATCGACTTCGTCGGACAAAATCTTGCCGACGTCGATCGAGGCTGAATGCATCGAATCGATCAACAGCGACACGCGCCGCGCAAAGCTCTCGCTGTCGCGGCTCCGCTGGCTCTCGCTGGTTTCGTTGAAATGCTGCTCGAGAGCGGCCGCGCTCTGGCCAATCGAAATCATCTGCTGGGTCAGCCGCTCGGATGCGCCGCGCGCCGACTCGACCGCTCGACCGGTGACGCTTTCGACTTCCGCCAACTGAGCGATCAACGTGTCGCGAATGACCTTTTCCAGCGCGGCATGGGCGGCATCGGACAATTGCCCGGCACTTGCGGGAATGACCGCCGAAATTGCCTCGCGCGCCCGCTCCGCCGCATGGTTCGCGGCTTCGCGCACCTGAAGCAAGGCGGCGACCAACGCCGGTCCGGTCTCCGCCGACAAACGGCTGGCTTCGGCTTCGGCCGATGCGATCGCCGTCGAGAGCTCGCCGAGCCGCCTCTCGGCCCCGCCGATCCCGGTGTCGACCGCCGCCAGCAGTGCCGCCAGCCGGTCGTGCTGTGCCTCGATCGCGCTGGCGCCGCTTTCCAGCCGCGTGCCAGCCTCGACCGCTGCATCGCGCGCCGATTCGATATGCGGTCGCGCCGCTTCGCTGCTGTCGAGCAGGCGCCTGGCGCCGCCCTCCGCTTCGCCGAGCGCTGTCGTGAGCTGGCCCGCGATATCGGCGGTCAGCCCGTCGAGCGAGTGGCGAAGGCCCGTCATCCGTTCGGCCAATTGCTCCATCGCGCCTTCGTGATTGCCCGACTGGCCGGCGATGGCGTCAAGTTCGCTTTGCACCCGGACCAGCGCAGCACTGATCGTCGCGGCACGACTGTCGCCATCCGCCGCGAGTAAGGCGAAGCGCTCTTCGAGCGCCGAAAGGCCGCCGCCGATCCCCGCGATCATTCGCTGAGACGCTGCATCCTGCTCGATTACGCGCGCAGCGAGGCCGTCGAGCGAGCCACTGGCCGAAGCGAGGCGCGATTCGATCGCGTCGGCTGCCTCGATCCCGGTACGGCCGATCCCCGTCCTGGCCTGGTCGACCAGGGCCGACACCGCTTGTGATTGCAGGTCGATCCCGCCGCGAATCTCGTCGAGCGCCTCTGCCGATCGCTGGAGCAGGGCGTCGATCGTTATGGTCGATCCACTCGTAACTTCCGCAACCCGGGCGAGCGCCACGCCGCTGCGCATATCGACCTCGCTGAGCTGCGCGATCAGTCGCTGGGTCGCCTCGGCGATAACCGTGTCGGCAGTGCGGGTTCGCTCCGACAGCGCCCCTACCTGGGTTTCGAATTCCGCCGCTTGGCCCAGCGCGGATGCACCCGCCGATTGCAATAATTCGGCCATGGACCGCGCGCTCGCCTCGGCGCGGGGCAAATCGTCGAGCAAAACGCCCATATCGACCCGCGCGGATCCTGCCGCACGATCGAGCGCCTCGCCCTGCGCCGCGATCCGGCGGGCGCTGCCCTCAAGCTCATTACTCGCCGAACCGAGCCGAGCGGCCGCTTCGTCCCCAAGCCCCATCAATTGGTCGCTGATTGTCCGCAGTGCGCCATGATTGTCGTCGATCCGCTGGCGTAGCACGCCGAGCAGGCCTTCGAGTGACTGCGCTTCGTGGCGCATTGCGATGACCGAGCGGGTGAAGGCCTCGGCCTCCTTGCGGCGGGTGCGGCCGAACATCAGCCAGATCAGGCCGAGCAGCGCGAGCGGGCCCGCGGCGACCGCGACCCACGATGCCAGTTCGGGCGAGGTCAGCGTCCGCGTCGCAAGGGCCTGGCCCGCGGACCACGCGCTGAACGCCAGCCAAGCCGCAGCCAACAGCCCGAGTGCCCAACCGAGCACCGCGCGGCCACCGGCGGTCACTGGCTGCGGCTCTTCGGCCACATAATTCCACGCCTGATCGTCAAAACCCTGCGGCGTCATGCCCTGATCCGAAGGTTGCGAAATAGCTTCCTCGAAGGGAGTGGGAAGCGGCTCGGCGCGGTTGGGGATGGCGGTCATGAAAAGCAATTTACCATAATATTCCACTGGCCCAAGCAAATACCGCTTGCGCTGGAAAGATCGTCCGGCTGTGGCCTAGAAGGAACGGGAATCGACCGGGGAAAGCGGGGAAGTGATGGCGCTCGGCGCGCTGATCAGTGCCTATCAGGAAGACGACCAGGGAGTGCTTCGCGCCTTGTTCCCGCTCGCCGGTCGCACCATGCTGGAATATCAGGCGCGATGCGCCGCCGCTGCCGGTGCCGCGCCGATCATCGTGCTGGTCGAACGCGTTCCCGCCGCGCTCAATGAGGCGTTCGAGCGGCTTCGCGCCGAAGGATTGACGGTTGTCCCCGTGAGCGACGGCAATGAAGCCGCCAGCCGGTTCGAGGCGGGAACCCTGATTCTCCAGATCGCCGACGGCCTCGCCCCCGATTTCGCCTTGTGCGCGCGTCTCGCCGAACATGCCGAGCCGGCGGTCGCCCTGATCCCCGACGACGAGGAGCATCAGGCCTATGAGCGGGTCGACGCCACCAGCCGCTGGGCCGGCCTGTCGCTGATCGACAGCCAGACGCTTGCCTCGACGGCGGCAATGCTCGGCGATTGGGACCTTCAATCGACCTTGCTGCGGCGGATCGTGCAGGCTGGCGCGCGACGAGTCGCGGCCGGGGAGGCGGGGAACAGCATCCTGCTAGCCCAAAGTCCCGACGATCTCGCCGGGTTCGAGCGCCGCCTGCTGGTCGGTTCGCGGGTCGCTCGCAACGACTGGGCGAGCCGTTATGCGCTACCCCTGGTCGAGGAATTCGCCACCGAGCGGCTGATGGATAGCCGAGTCCGCCCGGCGTGGCTGGTGGCCGGCGCACTGGTCCTGACGCTCGCCGCCGCCTTCGGCTTCACCCGCGGCTGGTTGTGGCCCTCGGTCGCATTGCTGGTGCTGTCGACTCCGTTCGACCTGGTCGCCGAGCGGCTAGCGGCCTTGCGCATGCGCCCGCTGGCGCCGTCATTGTGGACCCGCCGCTTGCTGTGGCCCGTCGCCGGGCTAGCGTTACTCGCGCTTGGCTGGTGGAATTACAATCATGGAAGCGGCTGGGGTGCGTTGATCACAGCGCTGACAGCTGGCGCCTTCGCCCAGGCGGCACGGACCGAAGTCGCCGGGATCGAACTTCCACCCGGCCCATGGCTTTTTTCCCGCCGCAACGCGATTTTCACCGCGATCCCGTTCGCGATTGGCGGCTGGTGGAACGGCCTGCTGGTTACCTTGGCTGTTTACGCCGCGGCCTCGTTCTTCATCGCCCAGCATTTCCGTCATCGCCTCCTTCGCGATTGACGACGCATTAACCTCGATCGTCTAACAGGTGATCGATGGTACCCGAGGAATGGCCGATAGCTGCTGAATCAGCCGACCAGGCGGTCGACTCCGCGCATGCGCGGAGCCCCAGCCGCTTGGCCACCGTCCGGCGCGATTTTTTCCTCGATTCCAGCGAGCGACTGAGCGAGCAGGAACGTGCGCTAATGACCGCGATGCTGCACGATCTGATCGCTGTGCTCTCCGCCGCCATCCGCGCCGCAGTCGGGGGCAAGACTGCCACGCCGGAACCCGCCAGGCTCGCCGCTACGCTCGGCCGCGCCGGCCTGCTCGACCGGCCCGGCTTCATTCGCCTGATGCTTCGCCGGGCCGACGAGCAGCGCATCCTGACCGCCTTCGCTGGCCACGCCGGTCCGCGACGCTTGCCGCTGATGCCCAAACTGGTCAGCGACAGCGATCCCGACGTAGCCGCCGCTGCCATGGCGCTCGTGGTTGCGCGCGGTCGCCGTCGCGACGGTTTCGGCCAACCCAGGATCGACTTGAGCGACCTAGATCGCCGCGATGCGCGGGCGTTGGCGCACGCTGTCGCGGCGCTACTCAGCCCCAATGCTGATGCCGATGGTCGCTACGCTGCCGCCGCAACCAAAGTGGTCGATGCAATCGATCCACAAGAATCGCTCGACCGCGCCGTGGAGGCACTGGTCGAGGCGCTCGACCGGGCTGTGCGTGCCGACGAGGCTTTGGTCGAGGTCGCATCCGGCGAGGGAGAAGTGGCGCTGGTTGCGATGCTCATCGCCCGCCGCGCCTCGATCAACCAGCCGGCGGTCTGGGACCATCTCGTCAATGCCGGGGAAGGCGGGCTGGCCTTGGTAGCGCGAATGGCGGGCTTTGGTCGCCGCGCCGCCGCTCGACTGATCGCCGACCTGGGCTCTACCAATGGCAGCTGCTCGGTCGAAGAGGAGATCGGCCGGTTCGACGAGCTAGGCGCGGACGAGGTTGCCGCCGCCCTCAAGCATTGGCAATTGCCTCCTGATTATCGCGCTGCGGTGCGAGATTTGGGAGGTCGTCGTGGCTAGCGCGGCAGGAAGCGAAACTGTCACCGGGCGGATCGATTCGACCGGTCGGCTAATCGAGGCGGACACCATGCTGACCGATTTGCAGCATGAGGCCGGTTCCTCGGTCGGTGACCGACTGGCGCTGCCGCAGCTTGCCGCAGTCGCACGGCTGGCGCGCAAGCTTGGTGTCGGGATTGCCCGCCCGGCGGTGGTGGCGGGGCGCGACCATGACCTGGAATTGTGGGTCCGTGCGGAGCCCGAGGGCGAGGATGTCGTCATCACGATCGAAAGCTGGCGCCGCCGCCCGCCGCACGGTCCGAGGCTCGAGATTGCCGCGCGAAGCGAAGATGTGTTGCCCCAGCCCAAGGGCGAGTGGGCGACCGATGCCGAGCTTCGAATCACCTTATTGTCGTCCGACCTCGCCAGCATCCTCGGCGCGCAGGTCGGCGAGGCGATCGGCCAGCCACTGACCAAATGGCTGCGGCTGGTCGAGGGTGACGACGGCGCGATGCCGTTGCTCAATGCGGTTGCCGCGCGCACCGCCTTTGCCGGCCAGATCGCAAGCAGTCGGAACGGCGCCTGCCAGCGGCTGGTCTTCAGCGGCAATCCAATTGCTGGCGCGGATGGCCTGTTCGACGGGTTTCGTGGCCGTGCCGCCGCAGAGACTATTGCCCGGCCAGAGGCCGCCAATGAGGCGGGCAACGCCGGGATGAGCATCGACCCCGCACTCGACCATGCACTGCGGTCGCCGCTGGCCCGGATCATCGAGGCGGCGGAAGGCATCGCCGATCGCGCCGACGGCCCGCTGCGCAGCGATTATGCGACCTATGCCGGGGACATTTCCGCGGCTGCCAAGCATTTGCTGTCGGTCATCCGGGCGATGGTCGACCAGCCGCCCGAGGGCGATGCGTCGATCGACTTGTCGCCCCTGGTCGACGAAGCGATCGGGTTGGTACAATCGAAGGCTGAAAGTCGCTCGGTTGTTATCGTGCGAGATGGAGCTGACAGCTTGGCGGCGGCAGGCGAACCCCGCGCCATCGTCCAGATCCTGGTCAATTTGCTCGGCAATGCGATCCGCCATTCGCCCGACGGCGCCCAGGTTTCGGTGATCCTGTCGGTTGCGGACGGCTATGCTGGCGTAACTGTGGCCGACCAGGGCAGTGGCATCGACGCCGCCGACCAGGAACGCATCTTCGGCAAGTTCGAGCGGATTGGCGAAGACGGCGGCGACGCAGGCTTAGGCCTCGCCATTGCCCGTCGCCTGGCCAATTCAATGGCCGGCAACGTTACGCTGGTCAGTGCGCCGGGCGAGGGCGCCCGCTTTACGCTGAGCTTGCCAATCGCCTGATCGCCGTAGGAAATCGCTCGCGATTTTCCGGGGGCGTGAATCAGGCGATAAACAAAAACGCCTAGCGTTGTTTGACCGGCGTGTAGTCGCGCTGGGTCGCACCGACATAGAGCTGCCGCGGACGGCCGATTTTCTGTTCGGGATCGCTGATCATCTCGTTCCACTGCGCCACCCAGCCAACGGTCCGCGCGAGCGCGAACAAGGCGGTGAACATTTCAGTCGGGAATCCGATCGCGTTGAGGATCACGCCCGAATAGAAATCGACGTTGGGATAGAGCTTCTTGTCGATGAAATAGGAGTCGTTGAGCGCGATATGCTCGAGCTCCTTGGCGACATCGAGCACCGGATCGGTCAGCCCGAGTTCCTTGAGCACGGCATCGGCGGTGGCCTTCATCACCTTCGCCCGCGGGTCGAAATTCTTGTACACGCGGTGGCCGAAGCCCATCAGCCGGAAAGGATCGTCCTTGTCCTTGGCGCGGTCGATATATTCCGGAATTCGTTTCACATCGCCGATTTCGCGCAGCATGTTGAGCGCCGCTTCGTTGGCTCCGCCATGCGCCGGGCCCCACAGGCAGGCGATCCCCGCCGCGATGCACGCGAAGGGATTGGCGCCCGATGATCCGGCCAGCCGCACGGTCGAGGTTGACGCGTTCTGCTCATGGTCGGCGTGGAGGATGAAAATCTTGTCGAGCGCACCCTCGACTACCGGATTGACCTCATAAGGCTCGGCCGGGACGCCGAAGGTCATGCGCAGGAAGTTGCCGGTGTAGGACAGGCTGTTGTCGGGATAGAGGAACGGCTGGCCGATCGAATATTTATACGCCATCGCCGCCAGCGTCGGCATCTTTGCGATCAGCCGGTGACTGGCGATCAGCCGCTGGTTGGGATCAGTGATATCAGTCGAATCATGGTAGAATGACGATAACGCGCCAACCACGCCGCACATGATCGCCATGGGATGGGCGTCACGGCGGAATCCGCGATAGAAGGTCGCGAGTTGCTCATGGACCATCGTGTGGCGGCTGATGGTATGCGTGAACTCGTCGAGCTCCTTCGCCTTGGGCAAATCGCCGTGAAGCAACAGGAAGGCAACTTCCATGAACGAGCTTTGCTCGGCCAGTTGGTCGATCGGGTAGCCGCGATGGAGCAATACGCCCTCGTCGCCGTCGATGTAGGTGATCGCGCTCTGGCA
>JBKJNP010000277.1:0-6311 GCA_046593565.1 Sphingomicrobium sp.
GAGCGGTTGACCGAACCTTATATGACGACGCGAGTACGGGGCACCGGGCTTGGGTTGGCAATCGTCAAGAAGATTGTCGAGGAGCATATCGGCGAGATCGCCTTCCTCGACCGGGCAGGAGGCGGAACGCATGTGCGGATCGCGTTCGATGCCGACCGGCTCGAAGCTCAGGCTGAGATGAGTGACAACGGGGAAAACCAAGAGAAAGGCCCGACCGATGGCGCTTGATGTGCTCGTTGTGGACGATGAAGCCGATATCCGCGACCTCGTTGCCGGCGTTCTGGAGGATGAAGGCTATTCAGTTCGCACCGCTAGCGACAGCGATTCGGCGCTCAACGCGATCGAGGACAGGCGACCGAGCCTGGTCTTGCTCGACGTGTGGCTACAGGGATCGCGGCTCGACGGCCTGCAGATCCTCGAACAGGTCAAGAAGCGCGATCCGACTTTGCCGGTGATCATGATTTCGGGCCACGGCAATCTCGACACGGCGGTCGCCGCGATCCGTGAGGGCGCGGTCGACTTCATCGAAAAACCGTTCGAGGCGGGCAAATTGCTTCACATGGTTGCCCGGGCGACCGAGACCGATCGGCTGCGGCGCGAAAACGCCGCTTTCCGCCAGCAATTTGGGCAGGACGATCAGCTTGGCGGTTCGTCGGTCGCGATCAACAATGTTCGCGCCACGCTGAAGCGGGTCGCCCCGACCGGCAGCCGGGTGCTGATTACCGGCCCGGCGGGGGTCGGCAAGGAAATTGCAGCGCGCACCATCCACAATTGGAGCCCGCGCGCGGCCGCGCCGTTCATCACCGTCTCGGCGGCGATGATGAGCCCCGAGCGGATGGAAGAGGGATTGTTCGGCGTCGAAAGCGAAGGCGTGGCGCGGCCGGGGCTGCTCGAACAGGCACATGGCGGCACCCTGTTCCTCGACGAGATCGCCGACATGCCGGCCAACACCCAGGCCAAGATGCTGCGCGTGCTGACCGACCAGAGCTATACGCGGGTTGGCGGCCAGCGGCCGGTCAAGGTCGATGTGCGGGTGCTGTCGGCAACCTCGCGTGACCTGGCCGACGAAATTACCGCGGGCCGTTTTCGCGAAG
The DNA here is from genome assembly GCA_046593565.1 of Sphingomicrobium sp. Classification (GTDB taxonomy): domain Bacteria; phylum Pseudomonadota; class Alphaproteobacteria; order Sphingomonadales; family Sphingomonadaceae; genus Sphingomicrobium. The sequence continues at coordinate 1,095 of JBKJNP010000277.1, forward strand.
ATCTTTATTACCGGCTCAACGTCGTCCCGGTGCGGATCCCGTCATTGCGCGAACGGCGCGAGGATATTCCCGACCTGGTGATCCATTTCCTCGCCCGTTTCGCCGCCGAACGGCGGATTGGCACCCCCGATGTCACCGACGAAGCGATTGCCGCGCTGCAGGCGCACGACTGGCCGGGCAATGTTCGCCAGCTGCGCAACATCATCGAGCGCACCCTGATCTTGGCGCCGGGCGACCGGGTCGAACGTATCGACGTCGACCTGCTTCCGGCCGAAGTGATCGAAGGGCAGGGGGCGGGCAACCTCGGCTCCTCGTCGATCGCGATCATGGGTTCGCCGCTGCGCGAGGCGCGCGAGAGTTTCGAGCGTGAATATCTCAAGGTTCAGATCCGCCGCTTTTCGGGCAACATCTCGCGCACTGCGTCGTTCATCGGCATGGAACGCTCGGCCTTGCATCGCAAGCTGAAGGCGCTCGGCCTGGCCGACCGCCGCGACATCGAGGAATAAGCATCAATGCCCGAACGAGCGATCAGCCTGCAGGACCAGTTCCTCAATGCCGTGCGCAAGGACAAGATTCCGGTCACCATCTTCCTGATGAAGGGGGTGAAACTCCAGGGCGTGATTACCTGGTTCGACGCTTTTTCGATGCTGCTGCGCCGCGACGGGACCGCGCAGCTGCTGTACAAGCATGCCGTATCCACGATCGTGCCGCAGGATTCTCCCCCAGGCCTGTCTGCGCCCGTCGCGCTCGACCCGCGCAAGGCTTCGCTGCAGGACATTTTCCTCAACGCCGCGCATGGCCAGCATGAGCCGATGACGCTTTTCCTGGTCAATGGGGTGATGCTGCAGGGCATGGTAGCAGGCTATGACCAATTCTCGGTGCTGCTCGAGCGGTCGGGGCAGGTGCAGATGGTCTACAAGCACGCCATTTCCACACTCCAGCCAGCCGGCACACTCGACCTGCAATCGCATGATGGTGATGGCGAAGATGGCGAATGAGCGTCTTCAACCGCGACGAGGATGACGGCATCAGTCGCGGTGAGCGCGCCTTGCTTGTGCTGCCCGACCTGACCAGTTCCAAATCGATGCGCTCGAACGAGGCGCGACTGGACGAAGCGGCCGGGCTGGCGGCAGCGATCGGGATTGACGTCGTGCAGCGCCGCGCGGTTCGAGTTCGCGCGCCGCGTCCGGCGAGTCTGTTCGGCAAGGGGCAGGCCGAGGAGATCGCCCAATCGGTCACCGACAATGACGCCAAATTGCTGATCGTCGATGCCTCGCTGACCCCGGTCCAGCAAAAGACGCTGGAGGAGATGACCAAGGCCAAGGTGATCGACCGCACCGGGCTGATCCTCGAGATTTTCGGTGAGCGCGCGGCGACCGCCGAAGGGCGGTTGCAGGTCGAGCTGGCGCATCTCGATTACCAGGGCGGGCGGCTGGTGCGCAGCTGGACCCATCTCGAGCGGCAGCGCGGCGGCTTCGGTTTCCTCGGCGGGCCGGGCGAAACCCAGATCGAAGCCGATCGGCGGATGATCCGCGACCGAATGGCCAAGATCCGCAAGGAACTTGACCAAGTCAAGAGAACGCGCGGGCTGCACCGCGACCGACGCCAGCGCGCGCCGTGGCCGGTGATTGCGCTGGTCGGCTACACCAACGCCGGAAAATCGACGCTTTTCAATCGCATGACCAACGCTTCTGTGATGGCCGAAGATCTATTGTTCGCGACCCTCGACCCGACCATGCGCGACATCAAGCTGCCCGGCTTCGCCAAGGCGATATTGTCCGACACGGTCGGGTTCGTGTCCGATTTGCCGACCGAACTGGTCGCGGCGTTCCGCGCCACGCTGGAGGAAGTGCTCGCCGCCGATCTGATCCTGCATGTCCGCGACATGGCGCACCCCGACAGCGATGCGCAGCGCGCCGACGTCCAGTCGGTGCTGGCGTCGCTCGGGCTGGAGGAGGGGAGTGGTCCGCCGCAAGTCGAGATCTGGAACAAGATCGATGTACTGGACGGCGAGGCGCGCGAGGCGCTGCTGGGCGAGGCGGCGCGGCGCGATGATGCGATCCCGGTGTCGGCACTGACCGGCGAAGGGCTGGAGGAATTGACCACCCGGGTCAGCGATCGGCTTCGCGCCGGCAATGACACGCGCGAGATCGCGCTGTCGGCGAGCGATGGCGAGCGATTGGCATGGCTGCATTCGCGCGGGCAGATCGTCGATCAGCAGCATGACGGAGAGACGACAACGCTGCAGGTGCGGCTGTCAGAGATCGACTGGGCGCGCTTCCAGGCGCTTTAGACTGCGCTTTTGGCCTCGACCCAGAGCGATTCCTTTTCATCCAGACTGAGCGAGTCGAACCCGGGCGCGGTCTCGATGTGGCGGAAGCGGCGTTCGAACTTGGCATTGGCTGCGCGTAGAGCGACTTCGGGTTCGATATTCAGTTTCCGTGCGAGGTTTACCACCGCGAACAAAAGGTCGCCCAATTCATCCTCGCGCGCGGCCTGGTCGGTCTCGGCGTCGAGCTCGGCCAGTTCCTCGACCACTTTGGCGCGGGCGCCGCTGGCGTCGGGCCAGTCGAAACCGGTGCGCGCGGCGCGTTTCTGGAGCTTGTTGGCGCGTTCGAGCGCAGGGAGCGCCAGCGCAACGCCAGCCAAAACGCTGCTATCGGGCGATTTGCTGCGCTCGGCGGCCTTGAGCGCCTCCCAGCCGGGGCTTGTCGCCGCATCGCCGAAGATGTGCGGATGGCGGCGCTCCAGCTTGTCGCAGATGCGGGTCAGCACATCGTCGAGCGTGAACTGGCCGGCTTCGGTCGCCATCTGGGCGTGGAACACCACCTGCAGCTGCAAATCGCCAAGCTCGTCGGCTAGGCCGTCGAGGTCGCCACGGTCAATCGCATCGGCCACCTCATAGGCTTCCTCAATGGTGTAGGGCGCGATTGTCGCGAAGGTCTGAACGCGATCCCATTCGCACCCGGTGTCGGGATCGCGAAGGCGGCGCATGATGGCGGTGAGGCGGTCGAGGCTCATGGCATCGCTATAGGCGGGGGACCGACCATTTCCAGCCATTTCCCTCTCAATCCATAAGTCTGATAATATGTATTATGTAAAGTTATGGCGAGATCGCAAGGGCGCGCCATATGATGCTCCCACTACGACCTACCCCTCGAGGATCAGCCAGCGGCCCTCGACTCCCCATCGCTTGAGCGACGACAAATAATTCATACCCAGCACGTTGAACTCCTCGGCATCGGCAACATGCAGCCCGACATCATTGCGCCGGATCGCGCCGACGTCGAAGCTGCGCGCTCGACCAGTGGCGACGCGAACGATGCCGTTGCCGGTGCGGACCATCTGGTTGCGGCGCTCGCTGACCACCACTTCGGTTCGCGCCGCGGTCACCCGACCGATGGTCGTCATGGTCGCACCGCTGTCGACCAGGAAGCGCACCGGTCGGCCGTTAACGCTCGCCTCAACGTAGAAATGCCCGTCGACCGACTGCGGAATGCGCAGTTGCCCCGCCTGGACGACGGGCGCGCCGGTGGCTTCGCTCTTCATCCGCTGGAGGACGTAACCAAGATCGTCGCGGAAGGTGAACAGGATGAAACCCGCCCCGAACAACGCAATCCAGGTCACCAGCATGGTCGCGATCCCGGCAACCCGCCCGCGCCGCGATATCAGCATGCCGATGACCAGCATGATCGCCATCAGCAAATAGAGCCCGCCGAGCTGGATGTCGTTGGTCACGGGCGCAAGATCAGCGTGTTCCCATCGACTCGCCAGCTAGTCAGCGAGGAAAGGAAGTTCATCCCCAACACGTTGGTGTCATCGGCATTGTTCACATGAATTGTGAAGTCGTCGCGAGCGATGCTGCCGACCTTGAACTGGTCCGCCGTGGCAACCGCCATCTGCACCGAGCCATTGGCGGTTTCGACCCGCGACACGCGCATCCCGGTGGCGACATCGGCCGCGGAAGCGACCGCCGGCGAAATCGTGGTGATGGAAGCGCCGCTGTCGACCAGGAATGGCGCGGCATGGCCGTTTACGCTTGCGGTGACCCAGAAATGGCCGTCGTCGCGCATCGCGATCCGCATTTCCTCGCCCGCTTCGATCGGCGCGCCGGTTGCTTCGGCCTTGAGCCTGGACCCGAACGCGGAGAATTCGCCGCGGAAGGTGAACAAGGAGAACGCCACGCCGAAGATCACCAACCACGCCAGCAGCATCTTGACCGCCTTGCCGATCGGCAGTCGCATTCCCACCAGCGAACTGGCCACGAGAACGAGGCACAGCCCGAGGTAAAGCATCCTTGCGTTGTCGTCCCCGCTCATCCCGCCACCACTATTTCCTGCCCGTCGTAGGCCGGTGCAGCCCAATCCGGCAGTTCGGCGACAAGTGTCGCATAATCCATGCTTTTGTCGAGGTGCGTCAGGAGCAGTTGCCCGACGCCGAGTTCGCGTGCCCAGCCAAGCACCGCGTCGAGATGCGCATGGGTCGGGTGCGGGGTGCGGCGCAGGCAGTCGCAGATCCACAGGCCGACGCCCTGATAGAGCGAAACCATGTCCCCAGTCATCTCGTGGAAATCGATCGCATAAGCGAGGCTCGCCCCACCCTCCTCCGCGCGGATGCCGAGCGAGGTGATGCCGCCGTGGGGCTGGTCGACGAAGTGCAGCGTTGCATCGCCGAGCGCAAGCGTGTCGCCGAGCGGACGAGGGTCAAGCACGGCGGGGTAAAGCGGTGTTCCGTCAAAGGCATAAGTGAAGCGCTTGCCAAGGCGCCGAAGCGTTCCGGGGCGAGCGTGGAGCGGCACTGGCCGGCCGATATGCTGCGCGACCTGTCTCAAATCGTCTATCCCGTGGCAATGGTCGGCATGGTCGTGAGTGACGATCACCCCGGCGAGGTCGGCGGTGCCGGCCTCGAGCAATTGCTGGCGCATATCGGGACCGCAATCGACCAGCAGCTGCTCGCCTGCGCTTTCGATCAGGATCGACGAACGGGTACGGCGGTTGCGGGGTTCGGCGGGATCGCAAATGCCCCAGTCATTGCCGATGCGTGGAACGCCAGTGGATGTTCCGCAACCGAGAATGCGGACCTTCATGGCGCTGCTTTGGCGAACAATCTGAAGAAGTTGGCGGTGGTAGCCGAGGCCAATTCGTCGAGCGGCTCACCGCGCAGATCGGCGAGGAACGCGGCGGTATCGGCGACGAATGCCGGTTCGCAGGTCTGGCC
>JBKJNP010000142.1:0-4506 GCA_046593565.1 Sphingomicrobium sp.
GCCAGGCTAACCCGACCTTCCTCGCGGCGGCACGACGTCACATCCTGCGAAAGTGGCGCTATCAACCGGCGATGGAGGGGGCGAAGGCCGTGCCCTCGACCACCACCATCACCCTCAAGTTCGAGCTCGGGAACGCCTAGCCCCCCGCCCCCTACTTAGGCGGCGTCTCCCGGGCCGGGGCGGGGCTGGCGATGTGTCCCGCCCCGCCCTATCTTGACGCCATGGCCATCCTGCCCCCGACCTCCAGCCCGCGCACCGCGCTACGCGACTTCGCCGCCGTGTTCCGTCACGCCGACAATCGCGACCGCATCCTCGCCATCACTCTGTCGATCTTGATCACGATCATCATCCTCATCCTCTTCTTCGTCGATTCCAAGATTAACACCGCGCCGCCGCCGCGCATCGTCTATGTCGAGAATTACAAGCCGGGCCGGACCGATGCCGACATCATCGCCGACCAGAAAAAGGACCAGGCCGAGCGCGAGGCCGCAGCCAAGGAACGCCAGCGCCAGTTCCAGGAACTTGAAAAACGGCTTGGCATGGAGTGACCGGGGCATTGAGTGACGCCGACCCCATGCTGCAGGCGATTGCGCTGGGCGACGCCGCGCGCGGATCGACTGCGCCCAACCCCAATGTCGGCTGCGTCACCGTGCGGGACGGCACCATCGTTGGTCGCGGCGCCACGCAAGCCGGCGGCCGGCCCCATGCCGAAGCCGTCGCCTTGGACGAAGCCGGGAAAGTCGCCCGCGGCGCCACGCTGTACACCAGCCTCGAACCCTGCGCCCACCGCAGCGAGCGCGGCCCGACCTGCGCGAGCCTGATCGCCGAAGCGGGAATTGCCCGAGTCGTCATCGCCTTGGAAGATCCCGATCCGCGCACCGCGGGGCAGGGGGCGGCGATGCTCCGCGATGCCGGAATCGACGTCACCATCGGCGAAGGCGCGGAACCCGCCCGCCGATCGATGGCCGGCTATCTCACCCGCCTCGCATTGGGCCGTCCGCGCATCACGCTCAAGCTGGCGCTCAGCATCGACGGCAAGATCGCGCTTCCCTCGGGCGAATCGAAATGGATCACGGGGGAGGATGCCCGCGCCCATGTCCACCTCGAGCGCGCCCACAGCGACATGATCCTGGTCGGTCGCGGCACTTGGCTCGCCGACCGGCCGGGGCTCGACGTCCGCTTGCCGGGGCTGGAGGAACGCAGCCCGCGCCGCGCGCTGCTGACCCGAGGGGAGGCGGTCGATGACTGGGAAATCCTTGCCTCTCCGCAGGATGTGCACCGACTTCATGACGTCAACGATTTGCTGGTCGAGGGCGGGTCGGCCACTGCCACCGCGTTCCTCGCCGCCGACCTGGTCGACCGGATCCTGATCTACCGCGCCCCGATCCTGGTCGGCGAGGGCAAGAATAGCGTCGGCTATATCGGCCTCGATGCCATCGCCGACGCTCATGGACGGTGGCGGAATGAGGACGGCCGCCATCTCGGGGTCGATCGGCTCGAAGTTTATGAACGGGTCCGCTAGGAGCAAGGCATGTTCACCGGAATCATCACCGACATCGGCACCGTCCGCAGCGCCGAGCAGCGCGGCGATCTGCGCTTGACCATTTCGACCGCCTACGACCCCGCGACGATCGACCTCGGAGCGTCGATCGCCTGTTCAGGCGTATGTCTGACGGTGGTCGACAAGGGAGCTGACTGGTTCGCGGTCGATGTCAGTCACGAAAGCGTGTCGCGCACCTCCGCCGCGCTGTGGCGGGAAGGGGCCCGGCTCAACCTCGAGCGCGCGCTGCGGATGGGCGATGAACTCGGTGGCCATCTCGTCACCGGCCACGTCGATGGGGTCGGAACGGTAACCGACTCAACGCCCGACGGCGCTTCGACCCGCATCGGGATAAACGTGCCGTGCGATCTCGGTCGCTTCATCGCGCCAAAAGGCTCGATCACGCTCGACGGCGTGTCGCTCACGGTCAACGAGGTGACCGACGCCGCCGACAACATTACCCGCTTCGTGATCAACTTGATTCCCCACAGCGCCGAGCACACCACGCTGGGATCGTTGGCGGCCGGCGGGTCGGTCAATGTCGAGATCGACGTCCTCGCCCGCTACCTGAAGCGCCTAGAAGACTCCCGCGCGTCAATATAAAATGTGATACCGCCCCTTTAAATATCACATTGTGATGTGATATTGGAGCTCATGTCCTCCGATCTCATGGAACGGCTCAACGCCGTCATCGCCACCGGCGAAATCAGCCGCGCCGGCCTCGCCCGCGCCGCCGGGCTCCACCCCAACAGCCTGCGCAAGCTTGGCTCGGCAGATTGGAACCCGACCGCCGACACATTGGGAAAACTCGAGAAATTACTACTCGCCGGCAATGTCGAGGTGATGGTCGGGCCCGAGGCGATTATCAACGAGGCGCGCAATGGCCGGATGTTCATCCTGGTCGACGATGACGATCGCGAAAATGAGGGCGATCTGGTCATCCCGGCGCAGATGGCCACTCCCGACGCAATCAATTTCATGGCCCGCCACGGTCGCGGGCTGATTTGCCTCGCATTGACCAAGGATCGGATTGACCAACTCGGCCTCCTGCCGATGGCCGCAGTCAACGGCACCCAGCTCGCCACCGCCTTCACCGTCTCGATCGAGGCGCGCGAAGGCGTCACCACCGGAATCTCCGCCGCCGACCGCGCCCGCACCGTCGCGGTGGCGATCGACGCCAATAACGGTCCCGACGCGCTCGTTTCACCCGGCCACGTCTTCCCGCTCGTCGCCCGGCCCGGCGGCGTGCTGGTTCGCGCCGGCCATACCGAGGCTGCGGTCGACGTATCGCGGCTCGCCGGGCTCAACCCGTCAGGCGTGATCTGCGAGATCATGGGCGATGACGGGACCATGGCGCGGCTCGACCAGTTGATCGATTTCGCGCGGATCCACAGTCTCAAGATCGGCACCATCCGCGACCTCATCGCCTATCGCCTGCGCCGCGATCACATGGTCGCCCGCGTCGCCGAAACCGCCTTCACCAGCGCATCGGGCGCCGCCTGGACCGCGCAGGTATTCCGCGATTCGGCCAGCGGCGACGAGGAACTGGCGCTGGTTCACGGCGTCATCCGCCCCGATTCGCCGACCCTGGTGCGGATGCATTCGATCGACCTGTTCGCCGACTTGCTGGGCGAGCGCGGGGCGCGGGCGGGGCTGCTCGACGGTTCGATGGCGATGATCGAGGCCGAAGGATCGGGGGTGATCGTCGCGCTCCACGCCGCCGCGCCGGGATCGCTGTCGCGCGCCACCGATCTGCGCTCGGGCAAGCCGTCCAAGGCCGGGCCGGAGCTTCGCGGCTATGGCGTCGGCGCGCAGATCCTTGCCGCCTTGGGGGTCCACGACATGATCCTGATGACCAACACAAGGCACGCCCCGGTGGGCCTGTCCGCTTACGGCCTTGCGATCGTCGAAGAACGCCCCATCACCCCGGAATCAAACTGATATGGCCAAGATCCTGATCGCCGAAGCACGTTTCTACGCCCACCTCAACGACTTGCTCCTCACCGGCGCCCGCAACGCGATCGAGGGCGCGGGTCACGCTCATGAGACGATCACCGTTCCCGGCGCGCTCGAGCTCCCCGGCGCGCTATCGCTGGCGGCGGAAAGTGGCCGCTACGACGCGTTCGTCGCGCTCGGCGTGGTCATCCGCGGCGAGACGTATCATTTCGAAATCGTCGCCGGCGAAAGCGCGCGTGGTCTGATGGCGCTGACGATGGACGGAATCGCGGTCGGCAACGGCATCCTCACCGTCGAGTATGAAGCCCAGGCCCTTGTCCGCGCCGATCCCGCGCAGCTCGACAAGGGCGGCGATGCAGCCAAGGCCGCGCTGGCGTTGCTGGCGCTCCAATCGTCATTACGAGCGTAGCGAAGCAATCCAGTCTTTGATTGCGCTGGATTGCCGCGTCGCTGCGCTCCTCGCAATGACGGCTACCCAACCGCCAACCTCACCTCGTTCCGCCTGAGCGGCCCGGGGATCACCGGCGAGTTGTAGAACGCATATTCGGGCTCGCTTGCCGCTTTCTCGCCACCCCGCGCCAGCCAGCCGCGCAGGCGATCTTCCTGTTCTGCCAGCATCTTGTCATCGGCCCGACCGGAGAAACTGACCACCGCCACCTTGCGCGGTGCCAGGTCGACCAGTTCGATCGCTTCCGGCGGCTCGGGCAGATCGCCGCTCGTGCGCCCGGCGGGCATCACGAACCGCGTCCGCCACGCGCCTTCCAGCTCGTCGTCGAACAACGGCGGGTCGCTTGCCATCGGGTCGCCCGCATCCTGCGTCACTGGCACCGTCATCGCGATCTTCTCGCCGTCGCGCGATTTGGCGAAGATGTAATCGGCGATGATCTGGAAGCCTTCGCCAAGCGCCGCCTTGCGCGGTCCCTGGACGACGGTTTCGGCGACCGTCATCGCGCCATAATCGCGAATCTGGAAGTCGCCGTCGGTCTTCAGCGCGCGGAAATCGGGCTCCT
>JBKJNP010000132.1:0-9086 GCA_046593565.1 Sphingomicrobium sp.
CGTGATCCCGCAGGTGGTGGACAACCTGACGCGCGACACAGTGCGCGACCCTTACCGCTTCCCCGACCATTGCCCCCAGTGCCAATCGGAGGCGGTGGCGGAGGAGGGGGAGGTCGATGTGCGTTGCACCGGCGGGCTGATCTGCCCCGCGCAACGCATTGAAAGGTTGAAACATTTTGTCAGCCGCAGGGCGATGGACATCGACGGGCTGGGCGAGAAGAGCATCGTCGAGTTTGTCGATCTCGGCTGGCTCAACGGACCGGCCGACATCTTTCGGCTCAAAACCCACCGAGACGCCCTCATCGGGCGCGAAGGGTGGAAGGAGAAATCGGTCGACAACCTCATGGCCGCGATCGAGGCCCGCAAGGGCTTCGACCCGGCGCGCTTCCTGTTCGGCCTGGGCATCCGCCACGTCGGCGCGGTCACCGCCAAGGATTTGATGAAGGCGTTTGCGACGGTTGAGGCGCTGCAGGCGGCGGCGACCGGGGAAGGTGCTCAGACCGAGCTGTCGTCGGTCGAGGGAGTCGGTCCGGTGGTGGCGGAAGCGTTGGTCGATTTCTTCCACGAGCCGCACAATCGCGACCAACTCGCGGATTTGCTGGCGCTCGCCAAGCCCGCCGCCTTCGTCTCGACCTCGCGGGCGACGGAGTGGAGTGGTAAGACCATCGTCTTTACCGGCACACTGGAAACGATGAGCCGCGACGAGGCCAAGGCGCAGGCCGAACGGCTCGGCGCGCGGTCGGCAGGTTCGGTCAGCGCGAAAACCGACCTGGTGGTGGCCGGCACAAGCGCGGGATCCAAGCTGAAGAAGGCCGAGGAGCTGGGCGTGCGGGTCGCGACCGAGGCCGAATGGGCGGCGATTGTGGCGTCCAGCTAATCGCTCAGCAGTCGCCGACGCGATTGCCGATTACGGTGAAGTTGCCCGTTTCCGGCCCTGTCCCGTCGCGGCGGTCCTTGACCTGGCCCTTGATGACGAACCGTTCCTCACCGATCACGACCTCATAGGTCGAAACGGTCTCATCCTGATCGAGATGGCCCGAGGTACAGCGCTGCCTGCCGAGCACCAGATTGCCTTTGCGCGGCTCGACCGTCTCGCTGCATTCTGGCAGCCGGCGGGTGCCGTGCAATATCGGGAAGCGCTCGAACTCCGAAGCGTCGAAGGCGGATATGCACTTCTTGTCGCGCGTTTTGCTGGGGCTGATCTCGACATAGCTCTCGCCCATGGCGGAGACGTCGTACAGGCCCGGCTTGAGCGCGAGTGGAGCTTCAGTCGCGGGGTCGCTGCAACCGGTGAGCAGGCAAATCAATCCAAACGCCAGTGCAACACGCATCGCCCACCCCCTGAACAAGGCGCAAACGCCCAATGGCCAGTGAATAGACCAAAATTGCTGATTTTCGCTTAAGCGGCGGACCTATTGGTCAGCGCCAATGCAGAAAGCTTAGCCCTGCCTCGCCTTGAACCGGCGATTCGTCTTGTTGATGACGTAGGTCCGTCCACGACGGCGAATCACCCGGCAATCGCGATGGCGCGACTTGAGCGACTTCAGGGAATTGCGAACTTTCATGGCCGGGACGCCTGCTTTGCTGTTCTAATAAGAAAATGATTGGCCAAAACCCGATCAAACAACCGGTTAGGACCGGCGGCTCCACTAGGGGGGGCGGCCGGGTTAGTCAAGGCTGGGCGGTCGGGGGTTTGCAGTCGGGACACAGGTCACTATCAGGCCGTGCCAACCCCGAACCATGTCAAAGGTCCCTATGTCCATCACGATTTCCAGCGCGTTCGATGCCGGCAACATCCGTGTCACCTCGATCAGCGGCGATACCGCAAACCTCGAGATCGTGACCGATCACCTGAGCAATTTCTATCAATGGTTCCATTTCAAGCTGGCGGGGGCAGGCGGGCGCGAAGTGACGCTGAACATCACCAACTGCGGCAAATCGGCCTATCCGGATGGTTGGCCGGGCTATCAAGCGTGCATGTCACTGGACCGCGAGGATTGGGTGCGGGTGCCGGGCACGAGCTACGACAATGGTGTGCTGACGATTCGCTTCACGCCCGAGACCGACTGCGTGTGGCTGGCCTATTTCGCGCCTTATTCGATGGAGCGGCACCACGATCTGGTCTCGACCATCGCCGCTCTGCCCGGCGTCGGTTACCGCATCCTCGGCCAGACCCTCGACGGGCAGGACATCGACTGTCTGACGATCGGCGAGGGGCCGCTCACCGTATGGCTCTACGCCCGCCAGCATCCCGGCGAGAGCATGGCCGAATGGTGGATGGAAGGCGCGCTCGAGAAACTGATCGACAGCGACGATCCGGTGGCCCGCGTACTGCGCCGCGACTGCACCTTCCACATTGTCCCCAACATGAACCCCGACGGATCGCGCCGCGGCCATTTGCGGACCAACGCGGTCGGCACCAACCTCAACCGCGAATGGCATCAGCCGACCTCCGAGAAGAGCCCCGAAGTGCTGTGCGTGCGCAATGCGATGGACGAAGCGCCGCCGATGTTCGCGATGGATATTCACGGCGACGAAGCGATCCCGGCCAATTTCCTCGCCGGCTTCGAGGGCATTCCGTCACTGACGCCCCGCCAGAGCGAATTGTTCAACCTGTTCTCGGCGACGCTCGAGCGCGTGTCGCCCGATTTCCAGACCCGGCAAGGCTATGAAATCCCGCCGCCGGGGCAGGCCAATATGTCGATGTCGACCACCCAATTGGCCGAGCGCTTCGGCTGTGTGTCGATGACGCTGGAGATGCCATTCAAGGACAATATCGACCTGCCCGACGACATTTACGGCTGGTCGCCCGAACGGTCCAAATATCTCGCCGCATCGTGCCTCGACGCGCTCCACGCGATCCTGCCCGAGCTTGGCGCGACCAGTGCGGTGCGCGCCAAGACGGCCGAAACGGTAGCCTGATGACGGCACTGGTCCTGCTGCGCCACGGCCAGTCGCAGTGGAATCTGGAGAATCGCTTCACTGGCTGGTGGGATGTCGGGTTGACCGACAAGGGGGTCGCGGAAGCGCGCGCCGCCGGGCAGCTGCTGGCGAGCCACGGCTTCGACTTCGACCATTGCTTCACTTCGCTGCAGACCCGCGCGATCCGCACGTTGCACCTGGTGCTGATGGAGATGGACCGATTGTGGTTGCCGGTGACCAAGGACTGGCACCTCAACGAACGTCATTATGGCGGGCTGACCGGGCTCAACAAGGCCGAGACGATCGCCCGGGTCGGCGAGGCGCAGGTCCAGATCTGGCGCCGCTCGTTCGATATCCCGCCGCCGCCACTGGAAGCGGACAGCCCGTATCAGGTCGGGAATGACCGCCGCTATGCGGGGATCGACGTGCCGTCGTCGGAGAGTTTGAGGGACACGATCGCGCGGGTGCTGCCTTATTATGAGGCCCAGATCGAACCGCGGCTGCGCAACGGCCAGCGGGTGATCGTCGCGGCGCATGGCAACAGCCTGCGCGCGCTGGAGAAATATCTGTCGGGGATCGGCGACGACGAGATTGTCTCGCTCGAAATTCCGACCGGCAAGCCGATCGTGTACGAGTTGGGTGACGATCTGGCGGTGCAGGAGCGTTACTATCTGGGTGAGCGTTAGGGCTTACATCGCCGCATTCCCGTTTGTCCCGAGCATCGTCGAGGGACGTTTTCGCGGCGCGAAAGATGTTTCGACGAAGGCTGGGCACGCACGGGCGTGTGTTAGGCCGCGGCCTTGTCTCTGTACATTTCCTGATCGGCGCGATCGAGCACGGTATCGGCGGTGTCGCCTTGTTCGATCACGGTGAAGCCGACCGCGACGCTGAGCGGGAGCGGGCGGCCGTGGTGGATGAAGTCGCTTCCGGCGACGGCGTCGACCAGCCGCTTGGCGGTCTCAGTCGCGGCGCTGTCGTCGGCATGGTCGAGCAAGACCGCGAACTCGTCGCCGCCCAGTCGCGCCACCAAATCGGTCTGGCGAACCGCACCGGTCATCAATTGCGCGAGATAGACAAGTGCCGCATCGCCCGCGGCGTGGCCGAACGAATCGTTGAGTGTTTTCAACCCATCGACATCGACGAACAGCAAAGCGGCCGGGATATTGTGGCGCGCGCGGCGGGCGATTAGCATGTCGAGCTGGCGGACCAAGCCGCGGCGGTTGGCGACCGGGACCAGGGCATCGCGATGCGCATCGCGGTCGAGCTCGTCACAACGCGATTCGAGACGCGCCACTTCACCGCGCAAACGCGCAATTTCTTCCATCAGCGCCTCGGTATCGACGCTGTGCACGACTCGGTCCATGATCGGCACGCCCACTGTTGATGGCAAAATAATAACCTGCATTAAGTGGAAAGGGAAATCGCTTCCCCGCTCCTGTGCCAATTGCGCACAGGCCTTACACTTTCTACACCGCAGGCGACACGCGGGAGCAAGGACGTTTCGATGAGCGGCGCAACGGTCGGGATCATCATGGGCAGCCGCTCCGACTGGGAGACGATGCGCCACGCCGCCGAGACATTGGATGCGCTCGGTGTGGCGCATGAGGTCAAGGTGGTTTCCGCCCACCGCACCCCGCAGCGGCTTTACGATTATGCGGGAGGCGCACAGGCGCGCGGGCTGAAGCTGATCATCGCCGGGGCCGGAGGCGCGGCGCATCTGCCCGGCATGGCGGCTTCGATGACCGCGTTGCCGGTGCTTGGCGTTCCGATCGAGAGCAAGGCGCTGAAGGGCATGGATAGCTTGCTGTCGATCGTCCAGATGCCGGCCGGGGTGCCGGTCGGCACGCTGGCAATCGGCCAGCCGGGCGCGGTCAATGCCGCGCTGCTCGCGGCGGCGATGCTGGCGACGACCGACGAGGCGCTGGCCGGGCGGCTGGCCGACTGGCGCAAGGCGCAGACCGAAGCGGTACCCGAGGCGCCTGAGTGATGCGCGCGTGAAGTTGCCGCCAGGCTCGACTATCGGGATCGTCGGCGGCGGGCAGCTCGGCCGAATGATGGCCATGGCGGCGGCGCGGCTGGGCTATCGGGCGCACATCTTCGACCCGCATTACCGCCCCTGCGCGGCCGAAGTCGCGGGCGCGTTTACCCGGGCTGCGTTCGACGATGCGGCGGCGTTGGCGGCATTTGCCGGCCAGTGCGACGTCGTCACCTATGAATTCGAGAATCTGCCGGTCGGGCCGCTGGCGGCGCTGGGCGAGAAATTGCGTCCCGGCACCCGCAGCCTGGAGATTGCGCAGGATCGCGCGGTCGAGAAGCGCTTCCTCGAAGCCAATGGCGCCACGGTGGCGGCGTGGCTTGAAGTTGGGTCGGTCGAGGAACTCGAGGCTGCGGTCGCCGCGCTCGGGTTGCCGCTGGTGCTCAAGAGCCGGCGCCTCGGATACGATGGCAAGGGTCAGGCGTGGATCCGCGATGGGGGCGAAGCACGCGCGGCGTGGGCGAGTATCGGTGATGCGCCGGCAGTGGCCGAAGCGGCGATTGATTTCGCGGCCGAATTTTCGGTCCTGATCGCGCGCGGCGCCGACGGCGAGACCCGCGCTTTTCCGTGCCCGTGCAATGAGCATGATCAGGGAATCCTGCGCCGCTCGACCGTGCCCGCCGGCGCGCCGATCGCGGCCTTTGCCGACGATGCCATCGCCACCGCAGCGACGCTCGCCGAGGCGCTCGGCCATGTCGGTATGTTCACCGTTGAGTTTTTTGCGACAGCGGACGGCGCGCTGGTCAACGAAATCGCGCCGCGGGTCCACAACAGCGGCCACTGGACGATCGAGGGCGCCGCCACCTCGCAATTCGAACAGCATGTCCGCGCCATCTGCGGGCTCCCGCTGGGAAGCGCGCAGCTGGTCGCGGGTGGCGCGATGATGGACAATCTCATCGGCGACGACGTCGACCGCTGGGCGGAAATTGTCGGCGATCCGGGCGCGGCGCTTCACCTCTACAACAAGGGCGAAGCGCGCCCTGGACGCAAAATGGGCCACGTCACCCGGTTGAAGTGACGCGGCCCAGATTGGTTGGGTTGGTGCGGCTTACTTCGCCGCCATCACCTCGACCGGCATTCCGAGCTTGTCGAGTTGCGGCTTCACCTTGGCGGCGTCGCCGACCACCACCCAGACGAACCCCTTGGGGTCGAGCGCGACACGCAGCGCCTGGTCCGCCGCCGTCCGGGTCAGCCCGCGATAGCGATCGCCGAGCAATTCGAAATAATTGTCAGGACGGCCGTACAAATCGTTGCTCATCATCGCGCCGAGCACTGCGCTCGAGGTCTCGAACCGCCCGGGCAAAGCCTGCACGTTATTTGACACTGCGCGGGCCAGTTCCTCGGCGGTGACGCCCTTCTTGCCGAGGAACAACGCGATCTGCTCGTTCAGCGCCTTGATTGAATCCCCGGTGCGGTCGGCCTGGACCGGGGCGTTGACGATGTAGGGCGCGGCGTTGAGCGTGTAGCTGACGCTGCTGCGCACGCCATAGGACCAGCCCTTGGTCTCGCGCAGGTCCATGTTGATCCGCGACAGGAAGTTGCCGCCGAGCACCTCGGAGGCGCCGCTGACCGGGATGATGTCGCCGCGCGGGTCGATCGGGGTCAGTTGCCCGCCGAGGATAATCGATTGCGGCGAGGCCGGCCGATCGATCAGCACGATGCGAGGTGATGTCGGGCGTGGCGGCAGCGCGGTGAAATTCTTGACCCCCTTGGCCACCGAGGGCGCCGCCCAGGTGCCGAAGCGTTGCTCCAGCCTGGGCATCAGTTCGGCCATCGGCAGGCTGGAGACGACGTAAATCTCCATATTGTCGGGCCGCAGCCAGCGTTGCTGGAAACCGAGCAGATCGTCGCGAGTGATCGCGGTCACCGCCGCGGCGTCGCCGATGCCGGTCGTCGCATAGGGGTGGTTGGCGCCATAGATCAGCCCCGGCAGCGCGCGCGTCGCCATCGAATTGGGGTCTTTCTGCGCCTGCGCGATCCCGGTCAGCGTCTGGGTCCGCAAGCGGTCGAGCTCGCTCTGCGCGAAGTCGGGGCGCTTGACGATATCGGCCAGCAGGTCGAGCGACGGGTCGATATTGGCCGACAGCGCCGACATGCTGACACTGCTGCGGTCGGCCGAACCACCCGATCCGATGCCCACGCCTAGCCGCTCGCCTTCCTCGGCGATCTGCTGGCTGGTCTTGCCCGCTGCGCCCTCGTCGAGAAGCGCCAAGGTGAGGTTCTGCAGGCCCCGCTGGGCCGGCGCATCGGCCGCGTAACCGGCGTCGAACGACAATGCGATCTGGGTCGTCGGGACCGCGGCACGCATGGCATAATTGACCATTACGCCATTCGACAACGTCGCATGTTCGATCGTCGGGAAGTCGAGCGGCGGGGTGGCGGCGACCGCGGGGATCGGCCGCACCGTCTTGGTGCTCGGCAGGTCGACCTTGGCCGCCTTGGATCCCTTGGCGTCGACATAAGCAGGGCGATCGCCCGGCTCGAGTGTGACCTTGAACACCGGTCGGCTCAGCCACTGGCGCATCGCGCCCTTGATGTCGGCCGGGGTGGCGGCGGCATAAGCGGCCAGGCTGCGCTTGTAATAATCGCTGTCACCCGAATAGACCTGGCCCTCGGCCAGCGCCACGGCCTTGCCGCCGAAACCGCCGACCTGCTCCAGCCCGCGCACGCGGTTGGCGACGTCGCTGGTCGCGGCGCGCTTTACTTCATCCTCGGTCGGGCCGTTGGCGAGATAATCGGCCATGATCTCGTCGAGGCGCTTGTCGACCACCGCCGGATCGACCCCCGGCTTGACCGTCACATTGACCTCCATCATCCCGACCCGCTGGAACGCCTGGACCCCGGCCGACACCGCCACTGCAAGCTTTTCTTCGCGCACCAGGATGCGGTCGAGCCGCGAGCTGGCCAGCCCGCCGAGGATCGACGCGCCGAGGTCGATTGCCGGCAATTGGTTGCTGTTGAGCCCTGGCACCGCCCAGTGACGCTGCAGCTGGGTCGCGGCGACGCGGTCCTTCATCACGATCGACTTGGACGCGGCCAGGGTCGGCACGTCGGCCGCGGCGGGGGTGTTGACCGTGCCCGCCGGAATTGCGCCGAAATATTTCTCGACCAGCGGCCGCGCCTGCTCGGCGTTGATGTCGCCGGCTAGCACCAGCACGCTGTTGTTGGGGCCATATTTGTCGATGAACCACTGCTTCACATCGGCCAGGCTGGCCCCGTCCAGGTCGGCCATCGAACCGATCGTGTCGTGGTGATAGGGGTGGCCCTCGGGGAACAGGTTAGCGAGCACTTCATAATCGACCAGCCCGCCCGGCGCATTGTCGCCCTGGCGCTTCTCGTTCTGGACGACGCCGATCTGGTTGGTCAGTTTCTTCTGGTCGATCGCCGCGAGCAGATAGCCCATGCGGTCGCTTTCCATGAACAACGCCCGCTCGAGCGCGCCGGTCGGCACGGTCTGGAAATAATTGGTCCGGTCGAACCAGGTGGTGCCGTTATAGTCGGTCGCGCCGATCTGCTGCAGGTAAGTGAAGAAATCGTCGGGGAGGTTTTCCGACCCGTTGAACATCAGATGCTCGAACAGATGGGCGAAACCGGTCTTTCCCTTGGGCTCGTCCTTGGACCCGACATTATACCAGGTAGAAACCGCGACAACGGGGGCCTTGCGATCCTCGTGGACAATGACCGTCAGGCCATTGGCGAGCTTGAACGACTGGTGGGGGATATCGACCTGGCTGACCAAAGACGAGAGCGAGGCGGGCTCGGCGGCGGCGGGGGTCGCAGGCGGCGCGGCCTCAAGCTCTGCAGTAGTTACGGTCTGGACCGGCGGGGTGGTGGCGCAGGCTGCGAGCAAGGAGGCGCTGGCGAGCAGAACGGAAGTGCGAAAGGTGGTGCGCATGGGATGGGGTCTTTCGAAGGAAAATCAACGTCTCCCGCATCCTAAGACAGTGTCATTGATCCGCAACAAGATTCCGGAAGAAGCGGCACGGTTATTCGACGAAGGGCGGGTGGAGCCTACACGTCTCGATCACCCGATCGGTCCAAGGTTGTGGCTAATGTCCGATTTGGGTGGAAAACGGACATTACCGCAGAATGGAAAACGGCCGGACTGTGAAGCCTGAGCCGTCAAATC
>JBKJNP010000049.1:0-12987 GCA_046593565.1 Sphingomicrobium sp.
GTCGGGTGAGGAGGCGCTGGCGCTTCATCACAAGGGCGAGATGGTCAAGGCCGTCGTGCTCGACGTTGATGTCGAAAAGGAACGCATCAGCCTCGGCATGAAGCAGCTCGAGCGCGGCGGAGTCGCCAAGGGCACCACCGTCAGCGGCGGCGCCAACAAGGGCGAGACCGTCACCGTCACCGTGCTCGAAGCACGCGACGGCGGGCTCGACGTCCAGGTCGGCGACGATGGCGCGACCGGCTTCATCAAGCGCACCGACCTCGGCCGCGATCGCGACGAGCAGCGTCCGGAGCGGTTCCAGGTCGGGCAGAAGTTCGACGCGATGGTGACCGGTTTCGACCGTAGCAAGAAGCCGACCTTCTCGATCAAGGCACTGCAGATTTCCGAAGAGAAGCAGGCGGTTGCGCAGTACGGCTCGTCCGACAGCGGCGCATCGCTCGGCGACATCCTCGGCGCGGCGCTGAAGGAAAAGCAGGAAAAGAAGACCAAGTAAGGCGTCTGGCCACCGATGGCGCACACTGTGCCATTGGTGGCCACACCGTCGGTAAATTTCCGCGAAGTGCTTGCGCTTGCGGGATTTTGCTGACAGCTTCACCAACCAGGGCCGCCGGGGGGCGTTCCGATTTAACCATGCGGGGCAGTGATGATCCGGTCCGAGCTTGTTCAGAAGCTGTGCAATGACTTTCCCGACCTCACCCAGCGTGAGATCGAAGGCGTGGTGGCCGCCCTGTTCGACTCGATTACCGATCAGCTGGCCAAGGAAGGCCGCGTCGAGCTTCGCGGCTTCGGCGCTTTCTCGACCCGCAGTCGCGACGCCCGTGTCGGGCGCAATCCGCGTACCGGGGCCGCGGTCGATGTCGACGCCAAGCGCGTGCCTTATTTCAAGCCGGGCAAGGAAATGCGCGAGCGACTGAACTTAGGCGAAGTCACTGCGGATTAATCCGCCTATCGACTTTCCTGTGCGGACGTGGCGGAACCGGTAGACGCTGGAGACTTAAAATCTTCTGCCCCCATGGGCGTGCGGGTTCGAGTCCCGCCGTCCGCACCAAGCGCCTGTTTGGCCGTGAGATTTTATTGAAGTCTCGCCGCTAGAATTGGCCATTTGGGACGGCCTAATCGTACAACAGCGGTTCCCGGTGAGCGGCCTCCTGAGGCGCGCCGATCCGCCTCCTGACCTCCTGAACAGAGCAAGAAGATCGCCGTCCGCCGTCCCGACTTGGGACGTTAGGCGGAACGCTCCGCATTCAAAAAGTGTTGAAGGAGATGGTAAAAACAGCGTTAAGGTTTGTCATGTTCGCGCACCACGGCCTTCACGACCGCATCGCCCCGCAATGTTTCGGGCGGCGGCAGCCATTTACCTTTGAACTGGCCGCCGACCAGGCAACCGACTTCTCGCTCGCCGACGATGCCCGCCTGTTCCTGACGACCTTCGTCGGCGGGCTTTTGTTCATGACGATCTACTTGGCCTGACCGGCCGACGGGTCAGTCGCAGGCGAGGTGAAGCTTGTAAGCCAGATAGGCCGCGATGATGCTTGCAAAGGCAACGATCAGCAGGCTTTCGGTAACCGTCACGCCCAACAGCACCGCTCCTGTGAGGATCACGGTGGCCAGCACCATGAAGCCTGAGTTGACGATATTGTTGGCGGCGATGGTCCGCGCCGTCTCAGACTTGGGGACGGTGGTCGTCAGAAAAGCGTAGAGCGGCACGACGAACATGCCGCCCGCGATCGCTACCCCGAGCAGGTCGAGCACAATCATCCAGCTTCCCGGGACGTCAAGGAAGGTCGCGAGGTCGCGAAGCTCCGGCCCGGCGGCCGGCCAGCCTTTCACGCGGCGGTAAAGATCGAGCACGAACAGCCCCATGAAGATCGCCGAGACGGGCGAGAATTTGGCCGATACCTGTCCGCCCAGCAAGCGATTGACCGCAACCGATCCGATTGCGACGCCGATCGAAAAGGTGCCGAGGAATAGGGTCGCGACCTGCTGGTCGGCGCCAAGCGCGTTCTTGACCAGAGGCGGGAATTGAGCGGCGAGCACCGCCCCCATCGACCAGAAGAAACTGATCGCGAGGATCGCCAGGAACAGTCGCGGGATATGCAGCGTGGCGTTGACCAGCCGGATCGAGGCGCGGACGATGTGCCAGTCCATCTTGAACCCGGGCGCATCGGGGTCGGGCAGGGCGGGGGGGACCATGCCGCCGACCCAGCGGCCGATCAGTGCGATTACCAGCACCCCGACCGCTGCCCAGATCGCATGGAAACCGTTGGCGTCCTCGACCACCAATATCCCGCCGAGCAAGGTGCCGCCGAGGATTGCGACATAGGTGCCAGCCTCGACGAGTCCGGTCGCGCCGAGCACTTCGTCGTCCTGCATATGCTGCGGCAGGATGGCATATTTGATTGGCCCGAAGAACGTCGAGTGGACCCCCATCGCGAACAATGCCACGAGCAACAGCCAGATGATGTGGAAATAGAGCCCGATTGCACCGACGATCATGATCAAGATCTCGGCGGTCTTCACGATGCGGATGATTTTCGCCTTGTCCAGCGAATCGGCGAGCTGACCGGCCAGCGCCGAGAGCAGGAAAAAGGGCAGGATGAACAGGCCGCCGGCGATCGCGCTGAACGTCGCTTCCTGCTCGGCGTCGCGATAGATGCCGTAGATCACCAGCATGATCATCGCGGTGCGGAACAGATTGTCGTTAAACGCGCCGAGGAACTGGGTGACGAAGATTGGCAGGAAGCGACGCGTGCGCAGCAGATGCCTGACGTTCTGCATTAGCGAACCACTCTCCAGCCAAACTCGCCAACGCCATAGAGCATCATTCGCCGACGGCAAGATTAGGCTTTTGTGTCGGGCGTAGAATGGCCCTAAGCGCTTGCACCACGATGTTGACCCTGCCCAACCTCCTCACCTTGTCGCGGATCTTCGCGGTACCAATCCTGGTGTTCCTGCTGTGGCGGCCGACGCCGATCGATTATGCGATCACGTTCGTGCTCTACTGCATCGTCGGGATCACCGATTATTTCGACGGTTATCTGGCGCGGGCGCAGGGGCAGATTTCGCGGCTCGGCCAATTCCTCGATCCGATTGCCGACAAGATCATGGTCGCCGCGGTGCTGATCATGCTGATCTCCAGCCGCAAGGCCAATCCGGTGCCCGAGATCGAGGGGCTGCACATCATCGCCGCGTTGATCATCCTGCTGCGCGAAATTTTCGTCTCCGGGCTGCGGGAATTCCTGGCGCCGCTCAACGTGTCGATGCCGGTTAGCAGCCTGGCCAAGTGGAAGACCACCTTCCAGCTCGTGGCCTTGGGCGCGCTGATCTTGAGCGGGGCGTTCCCGGCGCATGCTTGGGTTCACACTGCGGGCATCACCTGCCTGTGGTCGGCGGCGGTGCTGACGCTGGTGACCGGCTACGATTATCTACGCATTGGCTTGAAACATCTCGACTGATCGATTTTCCGACTAAGTCTGACCGGATTAAGTCGTTTCCGTCCGTGTCCCGGCAGGCGTAGCGTGGCGGCGACCATCATTCATACGGAGACGATCAATGGACGCGATTACTGGCGAAGGCGGCTGCCCGATAAAGGGCACCAAGGCGCGCTCCCTGCTCGGCCGGACCAACAAGGATTGGTGGCCAGAGGCGCTGCCGGTCGACATGCTTCACCAGCATGGCGTCTCGCCCGACCCGATGGGCGAGGATTTCGATTATGCCGAAGCGTTCAAGGCGCTCGATTATGGTGCGCTGAAAGCGGACCTCACCGCGCTGATGACCGACAGCAAGCCCTGGTGGCCTGCCGACTACGGGCATTATGGTCCGTTCATGATCCGCATGGCGTGGCACGCCGCGGGCACCTATCGCGTAACCGACGGACGCGGCGGTTCGTCGAGCGGGCAGCAAAGGTTCGAGCCGCTCAACAGCTGGCCGGACAACGGCAACCTCGACAAGGCGCGCCGCCTGCTTTGGCCGATCAAGCAGAAATACGGCAAGCATATCAGCTGGGCCGATCTGTTCATCCTCGCCGGCAACGTCGCGATCGAGAGCATGGGCGGACCGGTGTTCGGTTTCGGTGGCGGGCGCAAGGACGTGTTCCAGTCGGAAGGCGACACCTTCTGGGGCGCCGAGGAGATCTGGGTCAGCGATGGTGCCAAGACACGCATCAACCCGGAAGAGGAGCTCGAACTGGAAGGCCCGCTCGCCGCGATCCAGATGGGTCTGATCTACGTCAATCCCGAAGGGCCGGGCGGCAATCCGGACCCCTTGTTGTCGGCGCGCGACATGAAGGCGACCTTCCTGCGCATGGCGATGAATTCGGAAGAAACCGTTGCGCTAACCGCCGGCGGTCACGCCTTCGGCAAGGCCCATGGCGCCAAGCCGGCCGACACCTTCCGCAACAATCCGGCCGCCGAGGAAGTCCATCTGCAGGGCATGGGCTGGCTGACCGACGCCGACGAAATCGGCAAGGGCCACATCACCACTTCGGGCATCGAGGGTGCCTGGTCGAACAACCCGACCAAGTGGAGCGGCGACTATTTCCGCCTTTTGTTCAAATATGATTATGAGCTGGTGAAGAGCCCGGCCGGTGCGCAGCAGTGGCAGCCGGTCAATCCCGAGCCCGAGGACATGGCCCCCGACGCTCGCGATCCCAACAAGCGCGTGCCGACGATGATGACCACCGCCGACATGGCACTGAAGATGGACCCCGAGTTCCGCGCCATCTCCGAGCGGTTCCGCGACGACCAGTCCGCGCTCGACGATGCCTTCGCCCGCGCCTGGTTCAAGCTGACCCATCGCGACATGGGACCGAAGGAACGCTACCTCGGGCCGGAAGTGCCGGAAGAGACATTGATCTGGCAGGATCCGGTCCCGGCCGGAACCGCACCGTCGGATGCCGACGTTGCCGCGTTCAAGGACAAGGTGCTGGGCAGCGGCCTGAGCGTGTCGCAGTTGGTCAAAACGGCGTGGGCCTCGGCCTCTACGTTCCGAAAGTCGGACCATCGCGGTGGCGCCAATGGTGCCCGCATCGCGCTTAGCCCCCAAAAGGACTGGGCGATCAACGAGCCGGCCGAGCTGGCCAAGGTGCTCGCCAAGCTCAATGAGCTGCGTGGGTCGATGTCGCTGGCCGATGCGATCGTGCTCGCAGGTTCGGCTGCGGTTGAGAAAGCGGCGAAGGACGCCGGCTTCAACGTCACAGTGCCGTTTATCGGCGGGCGCGGCGATGCGACCCAGGACTGGACCGACGTCGACAGCTTCGTCTGGATGGAGCCGCAGGCCGACGGGTTCCGCAACTATCTCAAGACGCATCAGTCGGTGAAAACCGAGGAATTGCTGCTCGACAAGGCGTCATTGCTGGCATTGTCGGCCCCGGAAATGACCGTGCTGGTCGGCGGCCTGCGCGTGCTCGGTGCGAACTTTGGCGATATCCCCGAAGGCGTGCTCACCAACCGCAAGGGCCAGCTGACCAACGACTTCTTCGTCAACCTGCTCGACAACGAGACCTTCTGGGATCTGGTCGATACGTCGAGCGACGAGGAATTCATCGGCTACGACCGCGGCGGCAAGCATGAGAAATGGCGCGCGACCCGCACCGATCTCATCTTCGGCTCCAATAGCCAGCTTCGTGCCACTGCCGAAGTCTATGCCGAGAATGGCCATGAAGAGAAGTTCGTGCGCGACTTTATCAAGGCCTGGGTGAAGGTGATGAACGCCGGGCGGGTCGACCTCGGCTAATCGCGGGCGGCGGTGTTGCGCGCAATGTCGCGCAGCGCTGCCGCCAGCAGATTGAATTCCTTCTCGCGCGGGCTCGACTTGCGCCAGGCGAGCGCGATCCGGCGGCTGCCATGATCGGCAGTCAGCGGCAAAGCGGTGATCCGCGTCCCGTCGAGCAGCCCCGCGGTTACCGCCATCTGCGGAATGAAGGTCAGCCCCAGGCCATTATCGACCATCTGCACCAACGTATGCAGCGATGTCCCCATCATCGTCGCCCCGGCGCGAAGCTCGGGCCGGTTGCAGGCGGCGAGCGCATGATCCTTGAGGCAATGACCATCCTCGAGCAGCAGCAGCCGCGCCTCGTCGATCGCCCCGGCCTCGACCGCGACGCCGCTCGGCGCCTCGCCGAACGGGAAAGCGACCAGCAAGGCATCGTCGAACAAATCGACCGTATCGACCTCGCCGCAGGCATAGGGCATCGCCAGCAGGATGCAGTCGAGCTGGCCGCGGTGAAGCGCGTCGCACGCCGCCTGGCTGGTATCCTCACGCAGGAACAGCCGCAGGCGCGGAAAGCGTGTCCGAAGCACCGGCAGCATGGTTGGCAGCAGGAACGGCGCGATGGTCGGGATCACCCCCATCCTCAGTTCGCCGGTGAGCGGCTGGCCCTCGGCCCGCGCCATATCGGCCAGTTCCTCACTCTCGCGAAGCACGCGCACCGCTTTGTCGGCGATGCGCAGTCCGAGCGGGGTGAACCGCACCACCCGCCGGGTCCGCTCGACCAACGTGGTTCCAAGCAACGTCTCAAGCTCGCGCAAGCCCGCCGACAAGGTCGACTGTGTGACGAAGCAGCTCTCCGCCGCCTTGCCGAAATGCCCGTGCGCCCGAAGCGCGACGAGATATTGCAATTGCTTGGGCGTGGGATGGTGGACGATCATTGGCAAATCCGATCAATTCGCCAGCGGTAATCGAGTGTAGCGCTTACCGCCACTCTTTATCCGATTGCGCGGTACAGGCCGTAGCCGCTGGTTGCAGTCAGGATCAGGCCGACGAAGGTCAGCAAGAGGTCGGCATTGACCCGCTTGGCGATCATCGCGCCGAACGGTGCCGCGCAGACGCCGCCGATCAGCAGGCCGACGGTTGCGACGGTGAACGCTTCCCAGCCCATGGCCAGGATGAAGGTCGCGGAAATGGTCACCGTGACGAAGAATTCGGCGGTGTTGACGGTGCCGATCGTCTTGCGCGGATTGCTGCCCTGGACGAGCAAGTTGGAGGTCACGATCGCACCCCAGCCGCCGCCGCCCGCGGCATCGAGGAAACCACCGGCCAATCCCAGCGGCGCGACGACCTTGGGCTGCCGTTCGGTATGCTTGTGGGTGACACCGCGGTGGAGAAGGTACGCCCCGAGCGCCATCAAATAGGCCAGTACCAACGGCCTGGCGACCTCCGCGCTGACCTGGGTGAGGACATAGGCGCCGAGTACGCCGCCCATCACTCCGGGGATGACGATGCGACCGAACAACGGCCAATCGACGTTGTGATGCGCGACGTGGCTGATCCCGGATACGGCGGTGGTGAAGGTCTCGGCGGTGTGTACTCCGGCCGAGGCGGCGGCGGGCGGGACGCCGAGGATGACCAGCAAGGTGCTCGAAATCTGGCCAAACGCCATGCCCAGCGCGCCATCGATCATCTGCGCCGCAAAACCGATCAGGATGAACGGCAAAAGGGCAGACGGATCGATCAGGATTTCCCCGAAAATGTCGCTCTCCACCCTGTTGGCGATTTCCGCTGTGCTGCACTTATCGGGTCAGGGCAAGATGGGCGAATGACCGGCGCCCTCGCTTCGACTGGCATTTGCACCGAAGCGTGCCTAAATTGGTAATCCACGTGATGAGGAAAGACCGAAACGGGATGGCGCTGACGGATTATCTCGACTCGGTTAAAGCCCGCGACCCGGCGGCTCGGTCGCGCTGGGAAGTATTGCTTTATCCCGGTGCGTGGGCGCTCGCCTTCCACCGCGTAGCGCATTGGCTGTACGGCGGGCGGCTGTTTTTCCTTGCCCGGTTCGTCAATCATTTGGCCCGCTTGCTGACCGCGATCGACATCCATCCCGGGGCAAAAATCGGGCGCAATTTCTTCATCGATCATGGCTTCACCGTGATCGGCGAAACCGCCGAGATCGGCGATGATGTGACGATCTACCAGAATGTCACCCTGGGCGGGACCAACCCGTCGGCAGGGGTCGGCGGCAAGCGCCACCCGACCTTGTGCGATGGCGTCGTGATCGGATCGGGCGCGCAAATTCTCGGCCCGATCATTGTCGGGGCCGGGGCCAAGGTCGGCGCCAATGCGGTGGTCACCCGCGATGTCGATCCCGGTGCGACGATGGTTGGCATTCCGGCCAAGCCGGTCGACGTTGAATCGGTCCATTACAGCCCTGGCTTCATTCCCTACGGAACGCCGTGCGGCGAGGATTGCGATCCGGCGCGGGCCGGCCTCACCGCGCTCGAGTTGGAGGTTGAAACGCTCCGTCGCGAGATAGAGGAGCTGAAAGCCGCCGCCGCGCCGGTAGCCAGGAAAAAAAGCGCGTGAATGTCGTCACGCCGTTCCCGTTTCGCCGGGAGCAGCCGCGAGTTACCGCGTTCGACCGCAACGAGCTGATGCGCATCCTCGACCTGTACGGACGAATGGTCGCGGCCGGTCACTGGCGCGATTATGCAATGCAGTTCGATCCCGGCCTGGCTTGCTTCGCTGCTTTCCGCCGAGCCACCGAACGCCCTGAAGTGCGCATAGAAAAACGCCCCGAGCTTCGGATGAAGCAGGGGGCGTTTGCCTTGGTCTCGGAACATGGCGCGGTGCTCAAACGGGGGCACGACCTGAATGGCGTGCTCGCCCCGCTCGAGCGCCGGCTCATGCGGCTGGTACGGGACTAGCCTCTTTTTCAAGCAACGGCCGGTCGAGATTAGGCAGTTTGGATCGCAGGCTTTCGGGCAGCGGCCGAACCACGATCACCCGCGCCTGGTGCCAAAAGGCCGACAACAACAATAGTGACGATCCGATGATCAAGGCTGTCAGCGCCACGTTGAGCTCGACAGCGCCAAACTTGCTGAACAGCGCCTGTAGCGCGAACAGCACATAGGCCAGAGCCGAAACCAGCAGGGCCCGCCGGTCGATCGCCAGCGCGGTGATACCGAGCGCGACGTAAAGCAGGACGACCACCAGTCCCTCGCCAATGCTGGCATTGCCATCATTGAGGCCGAGCAGGGTGAAGACCGGGTGGACGATCATCGGCGCCGCCAGCAGGTGAAGCCAGAAAGCGACATCGCTGCGCCGCGTAACCCGCGACGGATCCGACGAATCCCAGCGCATGGCAAACAGGAAGACGCCCACACCGAGCAGCAAGGTGAAGCCGAGCAGAAGGTTGCGAATGCTCTCCATTTCACCGGCGATGGCGATTAACCCGCCGATTGCGATGGCGGCCACCGCAGCAGCCCCCGCCGCGACGGTGATCGGCACCTTGAAACGCCTCCAGTGCAGCCAGGCCGCGATGGCCGCGCTCAGACCCGACAGGCTGGCGATGGCACCGATGTAGATCGCTTCCTGATCGGAGGGAGGATCCCCGACCAGCATGCCAAGACCGAAGCCGACGGTCAGGAACACCCCGCCGACAAAGGCGAGCAACAGCAGGATCGAAGGTAGCGCCATGCGTCGTTTGGCGGTGAAGAACAGGGCCAGGCCCCACGCCACTGCCGCAACTGCCAGCGGCGAAAGCGGGCTCGGGCCATTGTCGTCAATCGTCAGGCCGAGGCCGTCGCCGATCGAATAGCCGATCCATCCGACGGCGAAGAGCAGGATCGCGGCGGCGATCGAGACGAAAATATCGTTGAACCCGGTGATCAGGCGGAAATGCTCTTCATCAACCGACGGCAACGAGCGCTGGCGTTCGACGAAGACACGAAGCGCGGTCGCGGATTCGGCGCTCATCGCACCGGACGCGACGGCCTCGTCGAGATCGTTTTGGCTATACATGGTCAATCCTCCCAAGGGCGGCGACCCTATGGCAGGTGTGTTATCATGTCAATACAGTAGCGCAGCTGAAAAGAAGAAGGTGGCCGGCGCCCGGGTAAGTAGAGGGGGGTAGGGGGGCGCCGGCCGGGGGGTTGTTTAGCGGCAGCGGCGGGTGCTGCGGCCGCGCTCGACTTCACGACCGATCAGCGCGCCGGCGGCGGCACCGAGGATGGTGCCGGTGGCGCGTTCGCCGCGGGTGTCGATGGCACGGCCGACCAACGCGCCGCCGGCGGCACCGACGATCAGGCCGGTGGTGCCGTTGGAACGCTTGCAACGCAGGCGACCTTGCGAATCGCGCCACGTCTTGCCGTGGTAACCGCTGGTGCCGTGCGCCATCGCCGGGGCCGGCATCATGGGGAGGGTGAGGGTCGCGGCACTCAGTGCCAAGATGATCGTACGCAAAGGAAATTCCCTGAGTTGTTTCTATTTTTCGCGGCGCGGGTTTCGATGAACCTGCCCCAACGTCATGTGCAAAGCGATGCTGGGTTAACATTAGTTCCCTGTGTTAACGACGAACCGAGCCGCGATGTGGGCGGCGGGAGCGAGCCATGTGCAATCTCTACACCATGACCGCGACCGTCGACGAGTTGCGGCGCCTGTTCGGGCCGTTTGAAGGCGACCGAGCCAATCTGCCGCCGTTCGGAGAGATTTATCCGGGCCGCGTGGCGCCGGTGCTTCGACGCGGCGAGACCGGTGGGCTGAAGCTGGATACAATGACCTGGGGCTTCCCCGGACCGGCGGCGGCCAAGGGACGGCCGGTGACCAATGTGCGCAATCTCGCCAGCCCGTTCTGGCGAGCGGCGCTCGACAATCCCGATCGCCGTTGCATAGTGCCGGTGACCAGTTTCTGCGAATGGACCGCGGAGCCCGACGCGGTAACCAGGCGCAAGTCGAAAGTGTGGTTCGGATTGCAGGAAACCGATGATCCCCTGTTCGCGTTCGCCGGGATCTGGCGGCCGGGAGAGGGTGGGCCCTATATGGCGTTTTTGACGTGCGATGCGAACGAGGTGGTTGGCGCGGTGCATCCCAAGGCGATGCCGGTCGTACTGCGAGCATCATATGCAATGGACTGGCTGACTCAACCGCGGGAACAGGCTTGCGCCCTTGCCGTTCCCTTTCCCGATACCGACATGCGACGCATCGACGCGCTGGACTGAATTGACCCAACAGGAGGAATATATGGCCAAGACCAAGACGAAAAAGGCAAAAACCAAAAGCGGTGATTCCAAGACGAAAAAGAACAAATCGTCACGCGCCCAAAGCGGGTTCGACGCGGTCGCCAAGCTCGCCGAGCATCCGATCGTCGCCGACCTGATCGCGATCGGCGCGACCGCCGCGGTGACCGCGATCGCGGCCGGCATGTCGTCGAAATCGGGCAAGACCTCGGGCAAGGCGGTCAAGGATGCCGGCAAGGCGGCGGCAGCGGCGATCGGTGCGCGGCTGATGACCGAATTCCAGGCGGTCAAGGAAAGCGCGGCGGCGGCCAAGGCCAAGAACGCGAACCCGAAAAAGGCCTAAGCGAAACGCAGCAACGTGAGGCGGGCGCGGCCGGTGTCGCGCTCGACCTCCTTCGTCAGCGGCCCGGGATCGACCATCGCGCCGCGCTCGGTCTCGACCGCCATCCAACCGCCGGGCGCGAGCCATTTTGCGGCAACCACAGCGGCAACCGCCGCGCTGCCCGATCCTTTGGCATAAGGCGGATCGGCGAGGATCAGGTGGAACGGCCCAGCCAGCGGCAGCCGCGCGGCGGACATCGCCATCACCTCGATCCCGGTTGCGCCAAGCGTCGTCGCATTGGTGCGGATCGCTTCGACCGCGGCGCGGTCATTCTCCACGAACGTGCAATGCCCCGCGCCGCGCGACAAAGCCTCCAGCCCGAGCGCACCGCTGCCGGCGTACAGGTCGGCGACGCGCAACTCCTCGAAGCTGCCGAGCCGACTGACGAGCATCGAGAATAAGGTTTCGCGCGTTCGGTCGGCGGTCGGGCGAGTCTGTAATCCTTTCGGCGCGGCGAGGGGGCGCCCCCGCCATTGGCCGGAAATGATCCTCACTTAAGCTCCTGGCGGAAGCGGAACAGCAACTCGCGCGGGACTTCGCCGACATCGCCCACCTGCATCCCCTCGACATTGAACGGGCCGTACGCAGTGCGGATCAAGCGCGACACCTGCAGCCCGAGATGCTCGAGCACGTTGCGGACTTCGCGATTCTTGCCTTCGGTCAGGCTCATCTCGATCCAGCCGTTGCGACCGGTGCGCCGCTCGAGATTGGCGATGATCGGACCATAGCGGAAGCCTTCAATGGTGATTCCCTCGGCAAGCTGGTCGAGCTCGGCCTGGGCGATGGTGCCAAAGGCACGGGCGCGATAGGTGCGGATCACCCCGGTGCTTGGCAGTTCGAGCGTCCGCTTCAATTCACCGTCGTTGGTGAGCAGCAGCAGCCCCTCGGTGGCATAATCCAGCCGCCCGACCGGAATCAGCCGCGGCAGGCCCGGGGGGAGCTTGTCGTAAATCGTCGCGCGCCCCTTGGGATCGCGTTCGGCGGTCAGGCAACCGGGCGGTTTGTAGAATAAATATAATTGCGACGCCGCAGCCGGGGCGACCGCTTTTCCATCGACCGTCACGCCGTTGAGGTTGTCGAGCAGCGTCGCGGGTGTGGTCAGTTTCTCGCCATTCAAGGCGATTCGCCCGTCCTCGATCATCCGCTCAATCTCTCGCCGCGAGGCGATTCCGGCGCGGGCGAGCAACTTTGCAATGCGCTGTTGCCCTTCGTCGCGCGGAAGCGGAGGACCGCTCTTTCCCGAGGGGGCGGAGGGCTTTTTGCGCGAGGCATACGTCCCCCGCGCGGGCCCATTGGTCCCATCTGGCTTGCGTTTAGGCACGGGTGCCCGCTTCGTTCGTTGCGAGGTCAATTGGTCTGTCCTACTGGAGTTGTCATGCTGTTCGGCAAGCGCAAGCGAATCGTCAAGCGAGTCCTGATTATCGAGGACGAACCGCTGACGGCCTTCGACAATGAAGTCATCCTTCGCGATTGCGGGCTGGAAGTGGTCGCGACGCACGACGATTTCGAGGAAGCACTGGCCGCGCTCGACCGCGAACAGGTTGATCTGATCCTCAGCGACGTCCGCCTGCGCGGCGACCGCACCGGCATCGACCTGGCCCACGAAGCCAAGAAACGCGGCATCCCCTTGCTGTTCATCACCGGCTATCCGCC
>JBKJNP010000022.1:0-2501 GCA_046593565.1 Sphingomicrobium sp.
CAGGCGGCTTATTACCAGCGCCGCTTCAACGTTGCGCTCGATCCCGACAGCGAAGTGATCGTCACGCTCGGCAGCAAGGAGGGCCTCGCCAACCTCGCCCAGGCGATCACCGCGCCGGGCGATGTCGTGCTGACCCCCAACCCGAGTTACCCGATCCACCACTTCGGCTTCATCATCGCCGGCGCCGCGATCCGCTCGATCCCCGCCGTCCCCGGCCCCGATTTCTTCGACCGGCTGGAAAAGGCGATGCGCTACACCGTGCCTCGGCCCAAGGTGCTGGTGATCGGCTATCCAAGCAATCCAACCGCGCAGACCGTCGATCTTCCATTCTACGAGAAGCTTGTCGCCTTCGCGCGGGAGGCAGGGCTGATCGTGATTTCCGACCTGGCTTATGCCGAAATCTACTTCGGGGACGTGCCCACCCCGTCGATCCTGCAGGTCGATGGCGCAAAGGACGTTGCGGTCGAGTTCACCTCCATGTCCAAAACCTATTCGATGGCCGGTTGGCGAATGGGCTTTGCGGTCGGCAATGCGCGGCTGATCGGCGCGCTGACCCGGGTCAAATCCTACCTCGATTATGGCGCCTTCACCCCGATCCAGGCCGCCGCCACCGCCGCCTTGAACGGCCCGCAGGACATCATCGCCTTCAACCGCGCGCTCTACAAAAAACGCCGCGACGTGATGATCGACAGCTTCGCCCGCGCCGGCTGGGACGTCCCGGTACCAATGGCCAGCATGTTCGCGTGGAGCCCGATCCCCGAGCCCTTCCGCCACCTCGGCAGCGTCGAATTCGCCAAGCAGCTGATGACGCAAGCCCATGTCGCAGTCGCGCCCGGAGTCGGCTTCGGCGAAGAAGGCGAGGGTTTCGTCCGGCTGGCGCTGGTGGAGAACGAACAACGGCTGCGCCAGGCCGCGCGGGGCATCAAGAAGATGATGAGCAAGTCATGAGCGTCGCCTTTCGCCGTGAGTCCGATGAGGAGCATCTCGAGCCCAAGTTCGAGCTGCCGATCCCGCCCGGCCCCAATCTCGTCACTGCGCGCGGACTCGCCCTGATCGAGGCGCGCAATGCCGAGCTCGAAGCCGCGATTGCCGCCGCCACGACCGAACAACTCCCCGCCCTGCAGCGCGACCAGCGCTACTGGCGTGCCCGCCTCGCCACTGCCCAACTCGCGCCCGACGCCAGTGGCGAGATTGTTGCGTTCGGAACGGCGGTGACGATCGCACAGGGCGGCAAGTCGCGCACGCTCGCCATCGTCGGCCATGACGAGAGCGAGCCCGCTGCCGGCCGCATCGCCTTCACCGCCCCGCTCGCCGTGGCCCTGATCGGCAGCGAGATTGGCGACGAGGTCGACTCCCCCGGGCCGGGCGATCCGATCACGGTGGTGGCCATCACGCTATTGGGCTAGTCTGTCGGCATGGACCCGCTTCCCACCACCACCTCCGCGCTACCCGAGCGTGCCAAATTCATCGCCACGGCCGGCTGGTTCATCTTGCTGCTCAGCGCCGGGTCGGCCCTGCTCCCGCTTTACGGCAAGACCCACAGCTCGGTCATTATCGGCACTTTGCTGGTGCTGGGCGGGGCAACCGAACTCGTTGCCGGGCGCATTCGCCACAGGGCGCGGCGTCTGTCGATGCTAGCCGGGGCATTGACCGTCCTGGCCGGCATCCTGTTTGTCGCCGAATCCTCGACCCATTTCCTGTCGACCTTGTCGATCGTCGCGGGTTGGCTGTTCAGCCGAAGTCTCGTGCTGATGCTCGCCGCCCGGGTCGAGAGCGGCTCGGTCCGCACCTGGACCGGCATTGCCGCGCTTACCGACCTGGTGCTTGCCCTGATCCTCGCCGTCGGCCTGTCGATCGCCACCTTGGTGGTCAGCCTGTTCGGTGCCACCTCGCCGATGATCGCCAGCTTCGCCTGGGTACTCGCGGCCAGCTTCATCGCCACCGCCATGTTCCTGCTCGAAATCGCCGCCACCGCCCGCGCCGCCGAAGACGTCTGAGGCGGTCATGACCGCCCTCCCCACACCGTCCTACGAACTCACTCAGCTCGCCCAGATCATCCAGCTCGCCGTCGCGCCGGTGTTCCTGCTTGCGGGTCTCGGCGCCTTCCTCAACGTTTGCGCCGGGCGGCTGGCGCGAATCGTCGATCGGGCGCGCGGGCTCGAACCGCGTATCCTTGGAAGCCGCGGAGAGGAGCATGACCGGCTGATCCGCGAGGTCCGCCTGCTCGACCGCCGGATCCGCATCGTCAACCGTGCCATCTTCGCCACCGTGCTCGCCGCCTTGCTCATCTCGGCGGTGGTGATCCTGTTGTTCTGGGCCTTCCTGTCGGGCTCTCGTTTCGGCACTGCCATCGCCTTGCTGTTCATCGCCTCGATGATCTCGACCGGCGCCGGCTTTGCCATCTTCCTCCAGGAAACCCGCCTCGGCACCCGCTCGGTGAGGGTCCGCACCTCGATCCTCGACCATGAAGCGGACCCGGAGGAGGAGTAACCGTTGCGCGC
>JBKJNP010000104.1:0-12894 GCA_046593565.1 Sphingomicrobium sp.
GTGCTCGCCAAGGCCGATACGGCCCGGGTGAAGCTCTGGGCCCCTTACGGCCTCAACTAGGAGCTAGCGGAACATGGCACGCGTCAAACGGGGTGTAACCACCCGCGCCAAGCACAAGCGGATTTTGGACAATGCGAAGGGCTATTATGGCCGTCGCAAGAACACCATCCGCATCGCCCGCCAGGCCGTCGAAAAGGCCGGGCAATATGCCTATCGCGATCGCAAGGTGAAGAAGCGCAGCTTCCGCGCTTTGTGGATCCAGCGCATCAACGCCGCGGTGCGCGCCGAAGGCCTGACCTACGGCACGTTCATCCATGCGCTGAAGCTTGCGAACATCGACCTCGACCGCAAGGTCCTGGCCGACATAGCAATGCACGAAGCCGAAGCTTTTTCGGCGATCATCGCGCAGGCGAAGGCCGCTTTACCCAAGGAAGACACCGCCAAGGCGGCGTAAGCTTCGGAGCGAACCAAACAACGGAAGGGCGTCGCGAGCAATCGCGGCGCCCTTTCCATGTCAATCGAGCAACGGATAGGCCGGCAGTGTCAGGAATTCCTCGAACTCGCGGGTCGTGACCAGAGTGTAGAACAGGCTCGCGGCTTTCTTGATGTCAGGGGTGACCGGAAGTTTGGTCAGCTCGTCCTGCAACAAATCCTCGAACAGGTCGCTGCAGAACAGGCGACCGTCGTCGAGCCGCGCTTCGAAGCGCAGCCACTGCCACAATTGCGATCGGCAAATTTCGGCGGTCGCGGCATCTTCCATCAGATTGTAGAGCGGCACTGCGCCGCGCCCTCCGAGCCAGGCGGCGATATATTGCACTGCGACGCGGATATTCTCGCGCGCACCGCCCTCGGTGCGGACGCCGGGGTGGATCTCAAGCATCGCCTCGCGGGTCGGCAGATCGGCGACGCGGTGGTCGAGCTGGTTGGGGCCGAGCATCGCCGCA
Source organism: Sphingomicrobium sp. (assembly GCA_046593565.1). Taxonomy (GTDB): domain Bacteria; phylum Pseudomonadota; class Alphaproteobacteria; order Sphingomonadales; family Sphingomonadaceae; genus Sphingomicrobium. Next base: position 945 of record JBKJNP010000104.1, read on the forward strand.
AATGCCTCCATCGCCACCGCCACCAGTGCCGGATGCGCGACCCAGGTGCCGTCATGGCCATTGCGGACCTCGCGCTCCTTGTCGGCGCGGACCTTGGCCAGCGCGGCATCGTTCGCGGCGGGATCGTCCTTGACCGGGATCTGCGCCGCCATCCCGCCCATCGCGTGCGCGCCGCGGCGGTGGCAGGTGTCGATCAGGCGCAACGAGTAAGCCGCGAGGAACGCCTTATCCATGGTCATCGCCGAACGGTCGGGGGTGAGGCGCTTGTGGCTCCGCCCGATCCGCTTGATGGTCGAGAAGATGTAGTCCCAGCGGCCGCAATTGAGGCCGACGATATGGCCCTTCAGCGCGTGGAGGATCTCGTCCATCTGGAAGGCGGCATCGATCGTTTCGATCAGCACGGTGACGCGGGTCGAGCCGTGGGGCAGGCCAAGCCGTTCCTCGGCGAACGCGATGACGTCACTCCACAGCTGGGCTTCCTCGGCCGATTCGAGCTTGGGGAGGTAATAATAGGCGCCCGAGCCAGCGGCGCAGGCGGCGGCGGCATTGTGAAGCAGATAGAGAGCGAAATCGACGAATGCGCCCGACAATGGCTCGCCATCGAGCTTCAAATGGCGCTCGTCGAGGTGGAGGCCGCGCGGGCGGACGATCAGCACCGCCGGATTGGGAGCGAGCTTGTAGCTCTTGCTGGTGGCCGGATCGGTAAATGCGAGCGTTCCGCGCCAGCGATCGATCAAATTGGCCTGGCCGTCGATGATATTGTCCCACGTCGGCGCGGTCGAATCCTCGAAATCGGCCATGAACGTTTTCGCGCCCGAGTTGAGCGCGTTGATCACCATCTTGCGGGTCGTCGGCCCGGTGATTTCGACCCGGCGGTCCTTGAGGTCGTCGGGCGCCCGCGCGACCTGCCAGTCGGCGGCACGGATCGCGGCGGTGTCGGCGCGGAAGTCGGGCAGTTCACCGGCGTCGTAACGCTTCTGTTTGTCGATTCGCCCGGCAAGCAGATCGCGGCGGCGGGCGTCGAACCGGCGGTGAATTTCGCCGAGCAGGGCAAGCGCGGCCGGGGTCAGTATCTCCCCGGCGCGCGGATGGTCACTGAGTGCGGCTTCGACCGTCCGCTCCCCTAGCAATGCCTCGCTCACGCACGCGCCTCATGGGTGATGACGTAACGCGTGGTGGCGCCGAGCCGGTCGCGGAACGTCAGCCGCTGCCATTCGGTCCGCGCGCGCGTCGGATCGGAGAACGGCCCGGAAATCTCCTCGGTGCCGGGCACGACCTGGTCGAATTCACAGTCGCGATATTCGCCGCCGATGACCCAATATTTCTGTCTCATAGAATGATCCTTCACGCTGCAACGGATTCGAATTGTGCTGCTTCTGTCGATTCGCCCAGCGCGGTGGTGGACGAGGTTCCGGCCGACAGGGTCAGCGCGACCTTGTCGAAATAACCCGTGCCAACCTCGCGTTGGTGGCGGGTGGCGGTGTAACCTGCGGCCTCACTTGCAAATTCGGCCTGCTGGAGCCGCGAATAAGCCGCCATGCCTTCCTCGCGATAGGCGCCGGCAAGCTCGAACATCGCATGGTTGAGGCTGTGAAAGCCGGCCAAGGTGACGAACTGGAACTTGTAGCCCATCGCCCCCAACTCGCGCTGGAACTTGGCGATCGTCTCCTGGTCGAGCTTGGCTTCCCAGTTGAAGCTGGGCGAGCAATTATAGGCCAGCAGTTTGCCCGGATATTTGGCATGGATCGCCTCGGCGAAGGCGCGCGCATCGTCGAGATCGGGGTTGCTGGTTTCCCACCACAAAAGATCGGCATGTTCGGCAAAGGCGAGGCCGCGAGCGATGCAATGGTCGAGCCCGGTGCCGTCCTTCAGGCGGAAGAAGCCCTCGGGGGTGCGTTCGCCGGTCAGGAATGGGCGGTCGCGCTCGTCGATGTCGCTGGTGATGAGCCGCGCGCTCTCCGCATCGGTGCGGGCGACGACCAGGGTCGGCACCCCCATCACGTCGGCGGCGAGCCGCGCTGCGTCGAGGTTGCGGATATGTGCCTGGGTCGGGATGAGGACCTTTCCGCCCAAGTGGCCGCACTTCTTTTCGGCCGCCAATTGATCTTCGAAATGGACCGCGGCAGCGCCAGCTTCGATATAGGCCTTCATGATCTCGAAGCAGTTCAATGGCCCGCCGAACCCGGCTTCGGCATCGGCGACGATCGGCACGAACCAGTCGCGTTGCGCGCCGCCCTCGCTAACCTCGATCTGGTCGGCGCGCTGAAGGGCGCGGTTGATTCGCTTGGCCAGCTCGGGCCCGGCATTGGCGGGATAAAGCGACTGATCGGGGTACATCGCGCCGGCGGTGTTGGCGTCGGCCGCGACCTGCCAGCCCGAGAGGTAGATGGCATCGAGCCCGGCGCGAACCTGCTGCATCGCCTGGTTGCCGGTGACCGCACCGAGCGCGCGGACGGGCTCGTCGCGCTTGAGCAGTTCCCACAAACGATTCGCACCGCGGCGGGCGAGCGTCTGTTCGACCACCACAGATCCACGCAGTGCCTCGACCTCTGCCGCGCCATAGCCGCGGGTGATGCCGTCGAAACGACCGGCGGGGGCGGGAACCAGTTGGTCAAAATGTGTCACGGGCGTTCCTTCAGGCAAATCCGTTGTATGTCGCAGTGCAACAAACACTCAAAGTGCTCGGAGCGCGACGGCAAAAACGGTCTAACTGTCATAAATTGACTTGTGTAACTTGGGCGATGTTGACAGATTTGGCCGATGAGCAACGCCAAACTGTTCCTCGGCCAGCGCCTTCGCCGCCTTCGTCGCGACCGCGAATTATCGCAGACCGACATGGCGGCGACCCTCGCCATCAGCCCGTCCTATCTCAACCATCTTGAGCGCAACCAGCGCCCGGTGACCGCCGGCCTGCTGCTCAAGCTGGCCGAGACCTACGAGATCGACGTCCGCACCTTCGCCGCCGGCGGGGGGACGCGCACCGGGCCCGACGAGCTGGCCGAAATCTTCTCCGACCGATTGCTCGGCGACCTCGGCGTGCCGCGTTACGAGCTGGCCGAGCTGGCCAACAACAGCCCCGCCGTGGCCGACGCCATCGCCCGGCTCTACGCCGCGCTGAAGGAGGTCGACCGCAACCCCGATCTGGCCAGCAGCGGCGACGCCCGGGCGCTGGTGACGCCCGAGAATTGGGTCAGGGATTATATTCAACAACACCGTAATCATTATCCCGCGCTGGAGGCCGCGGCCGAGACGCTGGGCGGGGCGCTGAGCGATCCCTTGTCGATGGCCGAACCGCTGCGGCGGCGGCTGAAGGAAGCGTGGGGGATCAATGCGCGGGTGGTGCCGCAAGCCGAGCTCGGCAATGCCAGCCAAGCGTTCGATGGCGAACGGCGCCTGTTCCAGATATCTTCTTTGTTACGCGCCGAGAATCGCACCTTCGCGCTGGCCTACCAGCTGGCCCTGGTCGAATTCGCCGATGTGATCGACAAGATGGTCACCGACGCCGCGCCGCCCGACAAGGGGATTGGCGAATTGCTCCACATGAGCCTCGCCAATTATGCCGCCGGGGCAATCATGATGCCCTACGGTCGCTTCCTCAAAAGCGCCGAGGAGTATCGCTACTCGATCGACCGATTGTGCGGCGATTACGGCGCCAATGTCGAGCAAGTGGCGCATCGGCTTACGACCCTTGGCCGCGCGGGCGCCCGGGGTGTGCCGTTCTTCATGCTGCGGGTCGATCCGGCGGGGAATATTTCCAAACGCTATGCCGGCGAGAATTTCCCCTTCTCGCGGTTCGGCGGCACCTGTCCGCGCTGGAACCTTCACGCTGCGTTCCAGGTCGCTGGGCAAGCGGTGACGCAGGTGATCGAGACCCCCGACGGCCAGCGTTACTTTACCGTGTCGCGGACGATCGAGCGGCCGATCAAGACCGGGCTGACCACCGGGCTGCAGGCGGTCGGGCTCGGCTGCGACCTCAAACATGCCCACAAATTGCATTGCGCCGAGGGATTCGACCTGGGCAACCCGCCGGTGATGCCGGTCGGCCCGGCGTGCGCAATCTGCCCGCGGATCGACTGCAGCGATCGCGCCACGCCGCCGGCCGGGCGGATGCTGGCAATCGACACATCGCGCAAGACCATCTCGCCTTATCCGTTCGTCAGCGGGTGACAGGCCGACAGCCTGCTCCTGTCCCCCGGACAGGCGCGCGTCGCCCTTTGCTTTTGCACGCCGGGCTTGGCAAAGGCGCTACCCATGACCGTTGATCCCGACACGCTCCGCCAAGAATGGACCGCCCGCATTGCCAAGGCGGCAGACGGCCCTGCGCTAGAGGCGCTGCGCGTGGCCGCACTGGGCAAGGCGGGCGAAGTTACCGCGTTGCTCAAGACGATGGGCATGCTGAGCCCCGAAGAGCGGCAGGAGCGCGGGCCCAGGATCCACGCCTTGCGCGAAGCGGTGACCAGCGCGCTGGCGGCGAAGAAGGACGAATTGGACGGCGCCGAGCTGGAACGGCGGCTTTCCACCGAGCGGCTCGACCTGTCGCTGCCGTCACACGAGGCCCCGAGAGGCTCGGTCCACCCGGTTTCGCAGGTGATGGACGAACTGGCCGAGATTTTCGCCGATCTGGGTTTCGCGGTCGCCGAAGGGCCCGAGATTGAGGATGACTGGCACAATTTCACCGCGCTCAACATTCCCGAGACGCACCCCGCCCGGGCGATGCACGACACTTTCTATGTCGAGGGAAGCGGCGAGCCGATGGTGCTTCGTACGCACACTTCGCCGGTGCAAATTCGCGCCATGCAGAGCCAGCCGCCGCCGATCCGCATCATCGCCCCGGGCCGGGTCTACCGCAGCGACAGCGATGCGACCCACACCCCGATGTTCCACCAGATCGAGGGGCTGGTGATCGACCGCGGGATCCACATGGGTCATCTCAAATGGACGCTCGAGACGTTTCTCAAGGCGTTCTTCGAGCGCGACGATATCGTGCTCCGGCTGCGCCCGAGCTATTTCCCGTTCACCGAACCGTCAGCCGAGGTCGATGTCGGCTGGTCGATCGAAAAGGGCCGCCGCGTGGTCGGCGGGTCGGAAGGCTGGATGGAAGTGCTAGGCAGCGGCATGGTCCACCCGCGAGTCATCGGCGCCTGCGGGCTCGACCCCGACGAATGGCAGGGCTTCGCGTTCGGCACCGGGGTCGATCGACTGGCGATGCTCAAATATGGCATGGATGACCTCCGCGCTTTCTTCGACGGCGATTTGCGCTGGATGAAGCATTACGGCTTCCGCTTCCTCGACGTGCCAACGCTGAGCGGGGGAGTCGGGGCATGAAGTTCAGTTTGTCCTGGCTCAAAAGCCATCTCGACACCGATGCGGACGCGGCGACCGTGGCGGAAAAGCTGACCAGCATCGGGCTGGAAGTCGAGGAGGTGTCCAATCCGGCTGAAGCGCTCAAGCCGTTCCGCGTCGCGCGGGTGTTGACCGCCGAGCGCCACCCGCAGGCCGACAAATTGCAGGTGCTGATGGTCGATACGGGAAGCGGCGAGCCGCTGCAGGTAGTGTGCGGCGCGCCCAATGCCCGCGCCGGGATGCTCGGCGTGTTCGGCGGGTCGGGCACCTATGTTCCGGGCAGCGACATGACGCTGAAGCAGGCGACCATCCGCGGAGTCGAATCCAATGGCATGATGTGCAGCGCTCGCGAGCTTCAGCTGGGCGAGGATCATGACGGGATCATCGAGCTTCCCGGCGATGCGCCGGTCGGCAGCAGCTATGCGGATTATGCCGGGTTGGACGACGCTGTGTTCGATGTTGCCATCACCCCCAATCGGCAGGATTGCATGGGCGTGCACGGAATAGCGCGCGATCTGGCGGCGGCGGGATTGGGACAGCTGAAATCGCTCGACGTGCCCGTGATCGACGGCAGCTTCGACAATGACATCGACATCCGCATCGAGGATCCCGAGGGCTGCCCGGCATTCTATGGCCGGATGGTGCGCGACGTAACCAATCGCGCCTCGCCCGACTGGATGCAGCAGCGGCTGAAAGCGGCAGGACAGCGGCCGATCTCGGCACTGGTCGACATCACCAATTACGTCATGCTCGACCATGGCCGCCCGAGCCACGCTTATGACGTCAAGACGCTATCCGGCGCATTGGTGGCGCGGCGGGCGACGGAGGGCGAAACTGTGGTCGCGCTCAACGAGAAGGAATATGCGCTCGACCCGAGCATGACCGTGATCGCCGACGACAACGGCGCGCACGATATCGGCGGGATCATGGGCGGCGAGCATAGCGGGGTGTCGCCCGACACGAACGACGTGTTGCTGGAAGTCGCCTATTTCGACCCCGAGCGGATCGCCCGCACCGGCCAGAAACTGATGCTGACCAGCGACGCGCGCAGTCGCTTCGAGCGCGGGGTCGATCCGGCCTTCCTCGATGACGGGCTCGCCATCATCACCAGACTGATCCTCGACATTTGCGGCGGCGAGGCGAGCCGGGTGACCCGCGCCGGCACCCCGCCGGTCGCGGCGAAGCGCGTGCCGTTCAAGCCCGAGCGCGCCGCCGGCCTTGGCGGGATCGAGATAATTGAGGGCGAGCAAGTGGCGATCCTCGAACGGCTGGGCTTCCGGATCGAGGGCAAGGAAGCGGTCGTGCCGAGCTGGCGCCGCGATATCGATGGCAGCGCGGACCTGGTTGAGGAAGTGGTGCGGATGGTCGGTTATGACGCCATCCCCTCGACCCCCTTGCCGCGCGCGGATGGCGTTGCAAAAGCCACCGCGACGCGCGGGCAGATGGTCGAACGCAAGATCCGCCGCGCGGCGGCTGCGCGCGGGCTGGACGAGGCGATCAACTGGAGCTTCATTTCGGCTGCCGAAGCCGATTTGTTCGGTGGCGCGCCGCACGTTCTCGCCAATCCGATCAGCGAGGAAATGAAGCATATGCGCCCGTCGCTGATCCCCGGCCTGGCAGCGGCGGCGCGGCGCAATGCGGATCGCGGAGCGAGCGAAATCCGCCTGTTCGAGGTCGGGCGGCGCTATCTGGCGGACGGCGAGAAGCCGACCGTTACACTGCTGCTTGCCGGCAATAGCAGCCTGCGCGGCTGGCAGGATGGCAAGGCAAAGGTGTTCGACGCCTATGACGCAAAAGCCGAAGTGCTGGCGTTGCTCGAAGCGGCGGGGGCGCCGGTCGCAAACCTTCAGCTGACGATGAACGCCGGATCGACCTGGCACCCGGGGCGGTCGGCGACGCTTGGGCTGGGAAAAGGAGTGCTTGCGGCGTTCGGAGAATTGCACCCGCGCATCGCCAGGGCGCTCGATGCCCCGGCCGGGACGGTCGCGGCCGAACTCTATCTCGATGCGATCCCGGCGCCGCGTGGGAAGGAGCGAGCGCGGGCCGCGTTCGCACCACCGACGCTGCAGCCCTTGTCCCGCGATTTTGCTTTCCTGGTCCCGACCGATCTCGCCGCCGATGCCTTGGTCCGTGCGATCCGCGGGGCCAACAAGGCGCTGATCACCGCGGCACGAGTGTTCGATCGCTACGAGGGCGAGCAGGGACTTAGCCTGGCCGTAGAAGTGACATTGCAGCCGGTAGACAAGTCGCTGACCGACGCCGAGATCGGCGAGGTTTCCGCCAAGATCGTCGCAGTCGCGGCTAAGTTGGGGGCGAGCCTTCGGGGTTGAGGGCGTTGATCGCGGCGTGGACCCGGGCCTCGATTTCGGGCCGTTTGAGGCCGGGCGGAATGACCTCGCCCACCTTGAACCGGACGACCCCCGAGCGCTTGATGAAGCCCTTGTGCCATATTTTGCCGACGTCATGGGCCACCGGCACCACCGGCAGGCCGAGCGCGCGATAGAGGCCGGCGAAGCCCGGCTTCAACGCCGGCGCCTCCCCGAACGGAATCCGGGTTCCTTCGGGGAAGATGATCACCGGACGACCGCCGGCAATCGCCGCCTTGGCCTGCGCCATCATCACTCGGAGCGCCGCCGATCCCGCCTCGCGGTCGACCCCGATCACGCCGTAACGAAGCGTGACCCAGCCGAATAACGGGATCACCGTCAGCTCGCGCTTCATCACCACCACCGGCGACCGCGCAAAATGAAGTGTGTCGACCGCTTCCATCATCGAGCTGTGCTTGACCGCGATCAGATACGCACCGTCGGGGATCGCGCCGTCCCACATCATCCGGATGCCGAGCACGTTGCGCACCAGCCAGTGATGAAAGGCCGACCATGCATGGACCACCGCCTGCACCGGGCGAGTCCCGATCGGCGAAACGATGATCACCCCGAGCACGTAGACCAGGGTGCCGGGGTAAAATAGCAAGGCAAACAGGAACGAACGAAGCGCAGCCATCAGATGTCGAGCCACACCGCCACCCGACGCAGGATGTACTTATTATATTCGGCGAACAGGGTCATGAAATTGGGATCGCTCTTCACTGCATCCTCGACGATGTCGGCCTTGCCATCGAGCTGGCGGTCGAATTCATAGGCGGCGCGGCGCATGTGCCAGTCGCTGGTGATCAACCGCGCCGAACGATATTTCTTCTTTTCGAGCCAGCGCCGCGCTTCCTCGGCATTGGAGCGGGTGTCGACCGATTCCGAGCCGAGATCGACGCAGCATTGCATCAACTTGCGGCGGCCCTGCAGACGGCGGACGAGATCGTCCTTGGTCACCAACGGATCGGCCCCGGCGATCAGCAGGCGCTTGCCCTTGCCCTGCCCCAATACATCCACGGCATGCTCGATCCGCCCTTCCCCGCCCGTAATCACAACGATCGCGTCGGTCGGCTTGGCGTCGTCAGGCGCGGGCGGAGCCAGCGTCACCCCGAACAACAGGAAGCCGAGCGCATACAGGATCAGCAGCAGCGAGCCGAAGCGGACGATCACGGGCCAATCCTCATCACAGGCCAATCCTCATCACAGACTGGCCCTCAGCGCCTTGAGCACCGCCATGCGCGCGACAATTGTCGCAAGGATCGTACCCAGCAAGGGAAGCAACGCCAGCAAAAGCACGTCGCGCGCGCCGAGCAAAGGTCCACCGGTCAGATCGGCGAGCCACGTCGAACCGCCGCCGGCGATCAGCAGCAGGACCACCCCGGCCGCGACCGCCCCCGCCGTGCCACCGGTCAGCGCGTCGAGCGCGATCTTGCGCTGGAACAGCCGCGCCACCTGGTCGTCGGTTGCGCCAATGCCGTGCATTACGTCGATCGTCGAGCGGTGGGTGTCGAGCGTGCCCCGTGCGGCGAGCACGACCGCAGCGGCGGTGGCGAGCGCGATCAGCACCACCAATGTCAGCGCCAGCCAGCCCAGAGCCCGCACCGCGCCTAACACCGGTCCGAGGCTATCCTTGTGCGCCACGAAGCGCGCGCCGGGCACTTGCCGCTCGATGCTGGCCGCGATCTGCTCTACCGGCGCGTCGGGGGCGAGGTCGATGTCGATAATCGCTGGCAGCGGCAAATCCGACGCAGCGCCGGCGGGCCCGAGCCAGCGTTGCAAGATCTTGCGCATTTCATCTTCGCTGACGGCACGGACCGCGGTGACCCCGGGCGCTGCCGAGAGGAGCGCCTGGGCCCGCGCAGCCTTGGCCGCGCCATCGGCAATCTCGACCGAGTAACGATTGTCGACCCCGGCCGCGACCAGCCGCGCCGAACTTGCCAGCGCCAGCCCGGCCGCACCGATCACCACCATCACGAACATCATGATCGCGATAACGTAGGGCGTCGGTCCCTGGAGGCGGCCGCCCGGAATGAGACGGCGCTCGGCCTGGGTGGCGGCGAGAAAGCCGATCATCCGCCCTGCTTCTGTGGCGCACGAGGGGGATGCCTCAGCGATCCGGTCGGGTCGACCATCGCCCCATTGTCGAGCCGCAGCATCTGAGCGCCCGGCGTGGCGGCAATCAGCGACAGATCATGGGTGGCGACGATGATCGTCGTGCCGAGCCGGTTGAGCGCGGTCAGCAAGTGCAGGATGCGGCTGGCCATCTCGGCATCGACGTTGCCGGTTGGCTCGTCGGCGACCAGCAATTCGGGTCGGGCGATCACGGCGCGGGCGATGGCCAGTCGCTGCTGCTCGCCGCCCGACAGCGTCGGCGGACGCGCGCTCGCCCGGTCGGCCAATCCGACCCAGGCCAGCATCTCGCGCACCGGGCCTTCGACCTCGATCCCGTCATGGCCGGCGATGCGCAGCGGGAGCGCGACATTGTCGAACGCCGACAAATGACGGATCAGCCGGAAATCCTGGTAGATGACGCCGATGCGGCGGCGAAAGGCGGGCATCGCCTCGCGCTTGGCGTCGGCCAATTCCTCGTCGAACAGGCGGATCCGGCCGCGGGTCGGGCGCTGAGCGAGGTAAAGTAACTTGAGCAAGCTAGTCTTTCCCGCGCCCGACGGTCCGGTGAGGAAATAGAATCCGCCGCGCGCCAGCTGGAAGTCGAGATCGCGCAGCACTTCGGCCCCCGTGCCGTAGCGAAGGCCTACCCGGTCGAATTCGACGATCGTCGACAGCTTGACGCACCCCTCACTCGGACGGCCACCGTCCTCCCAGCGCCAACCCTGACACAGGGACGCCCGCCTTGCCAATGGCGGCGACATGCTGTTACCGAATGATGACCAACTTGGCTGAGGATTGTTCGACCTATCATGATCCTGACCTGTCCGGCCTGCAGCACCAAATATGTCGTCAAGGATGGCGCCATTCCGCCCGCCGGCCGGCAGGTGCGCTGCGCCTCGTGCAAACACAGCTGGCACCAGGATCCGGACGAGCGGGCGCCGCCGCCACCGAGCGATCCGGCGACCGAGGTCGCGGAATCGGCGGCGGCGATCGTCGAGCAACCGGCCTTCCCGACCTCCGACATGCCCAACCCGCTCGACCAGATCGTCGCCGAGGCACCGCCCGCGCCCGCCGCGCCGCCGCCGTTGACCGAGGATCGCCAGTGGCAGCAGGTCGAGCCCGCCAGCGCATGGGACGAACCGGCGCCGGTCGCGGAGCCCGCAGCAGAATATGCGCCGGAACCGACCCCCGATCCGGTGACCGAGGATTTTGAGCCCTTCTACGATCATGAACCGCTCGAGCAGCCAAAGCGCAAATGGCCGTTAGTTCTGCTGCTAGTCCTGCTAGTGGCGCTCGCCGCAGTCGCCTTCTGGTTCTTCGCCCCGGCCGAGCTTCGCGCCCGCGCCGGCCTGGCCTCGGCCAAGGACTCGCAGCTCTATGCGGTCGTCAACACCGGGGATTACCAGCGGCTGGCGAGCGGAAATAATCTTTTCACGGTCAGCGGCCGGATCGTCAATTCAACCGATAGTCGCCAGCCGGTACCGCCGATCCGCGCCGAATTGCTCGACGCTACCAAGCAGAAGGTCATCTACAGCTGGACCATCTCACCACCGACCGGATCGCTTGATCTGAACAAGAGCGCGAACTTCAACAGTGCCGAAGTCGACGTGCCCGAAGGTGGCAAATTTATCCGTATCCGCCTTGGCGGACCGGCTTAAGCCACTCTACTCGAATTCGATGAGGAACGCTGGGCGGCGCTGGCCTTCCTCGACCCGCACCGACGCCTTGACCAGTCGCGCCTTCGATGCCGGCCCAAGATGGACCCTCGCTCCCTGCAAGATGCGGATAGTGGCGGTGGCCGAGGCGCTAGCCGGGGCCGGAGCGACCGGGGTCGAGGCGATTGCCGCCAGCGCGAGATATGCCAACACCATGAACGGTGCGTAAACCGGCACGCGGTCATGGTAAACAGCGTGTTTACCTCTGTCCCGCCGAGGGACTCGAGCAAAGCCGTTGCGCGGCCCCGACCGCTTTGCTAGAGGCCGCGCCTTGCCAGGGCGGCGGGGGACATTTTCCCGTCGCTTTTTCACGGATGCGGTCGTGGCGGAACTGGTAGACGCGCAACGTTGAGGTCGTTGTGGGCGAAAGCCCGTGGAAGTTCGAGTCTTCTCGACCGCACCATTTCCCTG
>JBKJNP010000165.1:0-23275 GCA_046593565.1 Sphingomicrobium sp.
TAGCGCCCGTCGAGAAAGCCCTTTTCCTTGGTGATCTGATCGAGCAGTCCCATCGTCTCGCTACCGAGGAACAGCTTCAGATCGCCGGCGTCGGCGAAATCGACCTGCGCGGTGAAGAAGGTCGCGCTTCTGACCTTGGCCGCTTCGCCCTTGGCCACAAGATAGGCCAGAGTCGCGGCCAGAGTCGTCCCGGCGACGCAATAACCGATCGCATGCACTCCCTCGACCCCGAGCAGATCGCGCACCTGGTCGATCGCGGTAATTTGCCCACGCAGCACATAATCGTCGAGCGTGACGTCGGCCATGCTCTCGTCAGCCGATTTCCAGCTGACCATGAACAGGGAAATGCCATTTTCGACACACCAGCGGACGAAGCTTTTCTCGGGGGTCAAATCGAGGATGTAGAAGCGGTTGATCCACGGCGGGAAGACAATCACCGGTGTCTCCAGCACCTCACCGGTGACCGGCGCGTAGTGGATCAGCTGGAACAGCTCATTCTCATACACCACTTTGCCCGGGGTCGCGGCGAGGTTGCGCCCGACCTCGAACGCGCCCTTGCGCGTCTGGGTCAGCTGCCCGCCGCGAATGTCATCGAGCATGTTGCGTAGGCCGCCGAGCAAATTCTCGCCGCGGGTTTCAATCGTCTTCTTCATCACATCGGGGTTGGTCAGCGCGAAATTGGACGGTGCCATCGCATCGACAAAGCTCTTCGTGGCGAAGCGCATTTTCTGCCGCGCCTCGTCGTCGATCCCCTCAATCTCCTCGACCGATCCCAGCAATCGGTCGGAGATGGCGAGATAGCTTTGCTTGATCGTCTCGAACACCGGATTTTCGCTCCATTCGGGCGACGCGAAACGGCGGTCTTTTCTCTGCCCGGCCTCGGCGGTCGCGCCGAGCATCCGGCCCCACGCCTCAAATCCCTTCGACCAGGCCTCGGCCCCGGCGGTCATCCACGCCATCGGATCGGTCGCGGCGGGGCTTCCCAAGCCCGCGGTCGGCTCGTCGCTTTTGAGGCTTTCCGCCATATTCTCCATCAGCATCTGCTGCGCGCGGCCCGTCACCCAGGTCCAATGCTGCCAGTCCTCGAGCGTCGGGAAGGGCGGGGTCGTCGTTGTGGTGTCGTCGGTCATGGCTTCCCCATAGCCGTTCGTCCCGACCCTGTCGAAGAACTGCTTTTTTGTCCGGACAAGCCCGAGGCGAAGCGTTAGGGCGCGCACATGACACCCCCCGCCATCCTCCCCGTCGATGCCCTGCTCCTGCTCGATTATGTCGGGATTGCGGTGTTCGCCATTTCCGGCGCCCTGCTCGCGGCGGAAAAGAAGCAGACGCTCGTCACCTTCATTTTCTTCGCGGTGGTCACCGGGGTCGGCGGCGGCACCGTGCGCGACCTGCTGATCGGCGCGCCGGTATTCTGGGTCGGGACCAATGCGACCTTGCTGATTTGCATCGCGGCGGGGATCGCGGTGTGGTTCCTGTCGCGCAAGACCATCGCCGACAAGGCCTTGCTATGGTTCGACGCGATCGGGCTCGCGGCCTACGCCACCTACGGCGCGGCCAAGGCGCTCAACTATGGCGTCGCTCCGGTCCCGGCGTTCGCGATGGGGGTGATGACTGCCTGCGTCGGCGGGATCATTCGCGACGTGCTCGCCAATGAACCCTCGATCCTGATGCGCCCCGAGCTTTACGTTACCGCCGCGGCGCTCGCCTCGAGCCTGTACGTCGCGCTGACCTTGTTCGGTGCCCCGCCCGGCCTCGCCGCCTTGGTCGCGGGGCTGGCCGGATTTTCTCTCAGGGGCGCCGCAATCGCACGGGGATTGTCGCTCCCCGCCTACGACCGGTAAGATCGCCCGATGACCGACGATTTCTACCGCATCCAGCGCCTGCCGCCTTACGTCTTCGCCGAAGTGAATGCGATGAAGGCTGCTGCCCGCGCACGCGGTGAGGACATCGTCGACCTCGGCATGGGCAACCCCGACGGTGCCCCGCCACCGCACGTCATCGCCAAGCTGGCCGAGGTCGCCGCCAAGCCGACCTCGCACCGTTACTCAGCCTCGAAGGGCATCCCCGGCCTGCGCAAGGCCCAGGCGGCTTATTACCAGCGCCGCTTCAATGTCGCGCTCGATCCCGAGACCGAGGTGATCGTCACCCTCGGCAGCAAGGAAGGCCTTGCCAACCTCGCCCAGGCGATCACCGCGCCCGGCGACGTCGTGCTGACCCCCAATCCGAGCTACCCGATCCATCATTTCGGCTTCATCATCGCCGGTGCCGCGATCCGCTCGATCCCAGCGGTTCCCGGCCCCGATTTCTTCGACCGGCTTAAGCGCGCGATGCGCTACACCGTGCCAAGGCCCAAGGTGCTGGTGATCGGCTACCCCTCCAACCCGACCGCCGAAGTGGTGGACCTCGCCTTTTACGAAAAGCTCGTCGCCTTCGCCCGGGAAGCGGGACTGATCGTCATCAGCGATCTCGCTTATGCTGAAATCTATTTTGGCGAGGTGCCCACGCCCTCGCTCCTCCAGGTCGATGGCGCCAAGGACGTCGCGGTCGAATTCACCTCGATGTCCAAGACCTATTCTATGGCCGGCTGGCGGATCGGTTTCGCGGTTGGCAATGCGCGGCTGATCGGCGCGCTGACCCGGGTCAAAAGCTATCTCGATTATGGTGCCTTCACCCCGATCCAGGCCGCCGCCACCGCCGCCTTGAACGGCCCGCAGGACATCATCGATTATAATCGCAAGCTTTATAAAGGCCGCCGCGACGTGATGATCGACAGCTTCGCCCGCGCCGGCTGGAACATTCCCGTGCCGCAGGCGTCGATGTTCGCATGGAGCCCCATTCCAGAAGCGTTCCGCCACTTGGGCAGCGTCGAATTCGCCAAGCGGTTGATGACCGACGCCCAGGTCGCGGTCGCGCCGGGAGTCGGCTTCGGCGAGGAAGGCGAGGGCTTTGTCCGCCTCGCCTTGGTCGAAAATGAGCAACGCCTCCGCCAGGCCGCGCGCGGCATCAAGAAAATGATGAGCGCGGCATGAGCGTCGCCTTTCGCCGCGACAGCGATGAGGAGCATCTCGAGCCCAAGTTCGAGCTGCCGCTTCCGCCCGGCCCCAACCTTGTCACCGCGCGCGGCCTCGCACTGATCGAAGCGCGCACCGCCGAGCTCGAAGCCGCCGTCACGACCGCCGCGCCCGCGCAACTGCCCGAATTGCAGCGCGACCTGCGCTATTGGCATGCCCGGCAGGCCACCGCTTTGCTCGCCCCGTCGCCGTTGGGCACAATTGTCGCCTTCGGCACGAAGGTGACGATCGAGCAGGATGGGAAGGGGCGCACCCTCGACCTCGTCGGCCATGACGAAAGCGACCCTGCGGCGGGCCGCATCGCCTTCACCGCGCCGCTCGCCAGAACGCTGATCGGGAGCGAGATCGGCGACGAGATCGACTCGCCCGGCCCGGGCGGACCCGTTACGATCGTTGCGATAGAAGCGCTCGGCAATTGATCGATAATCCTGCTATGACAGGCCCATGACCCGCAGCGACGCCCCCCATCCAGCGATCGGACTGCTGCTTGCGGCGGCGGTTGGCTCGGCGTGGCTGGCGATCCACATCGGGGCAATCTTTTTCTGGCAATGGCGCGTGGAACTCGTTCCGCTCGCCGTCATACTGGTCCTGACCCAGACATGGCTCAGTACCGGGCTGTTCATCATCTCCCATGACTGCATGCACGGCTCGCTTGCGCCGGGGCGGCCGCGGCTGAACCGGAGCATCGGGACCATGTACCTCGGGCTCTATGCGGGCCTTTCCTATCGCGCGCTGCTGCCGAAACATCTTGCCCACCACGCCGCCCCCGGCACCGCCAACGACCCCGATTTCCACCCAGGCGAGCCTCGTCGCTGGGCTCCTTGGTTCGTGCGTTTCTTCCTCGGCTATTACACCCACGGCCAGATCCTTCGAATTACCGTGGTCGCCGTGCTGTACCTGCTGATTGGCGCGTCGCTACTCAACATCGTCATCTTCTGGGCAGTTCCCGCCGTGCTCGCCTTGGTGCAATTGTTCGTGTTCGGCACCTATCTGCCGCATCGCCACGCCGACGACGCCTTCGCCGACGAGCATCGCGCGCGAAGCAACTCGCTGCCGCCCCTCGGCTCGCTGATCACGTGCTTTCACTTCGGCGGCTATCATCATGAGCATCACCTCAGCCCCGGTACCGCATGGTGGCGCCTGCCAGGCGTCCGGCGGGAGGCCGCGATGGCGCTCTCCAAGCCGGTTTGCTAACCTCGGCGGCGTGACCGACCTCCCGACCACCGCCTCCGCCCTTCCCGCTCGCGCCAAATGGATCGCGACTGCGGGCTGGTTCATTCTGCTGTTGAGCGCTGGCTCGGCCCTGCTGCCGCTGGTCGGGCGCGCGCAAGGGGCGACCATCATCGGCATCCTGCTGGTGCTTGCCGGGCTGGCGGAGCTATTCGCTGGCAACCTCCGCCACGAGACCCGGCGGCTGGCGATGCTGGCTGGCGCGCTGACCACGCTCGCGGGGATTTTATTTGCCACCGAATCCTCGACGCATTTCCTGTCGACGCTGACGATTATCGCCGGCTGGCTGTTCCTGCGCAGCATCGTGCTGATGCTCGCCGCGCGTCTCGAGCAGGGGTCGGTGCGCACGTGGACCGGTCTCGCCGGTCTAACCGACCTCGTGCTCGCATTGATCCTCGCCGTCGGCCTGTCGATCGCGTCACTGATCGTCAGCCTGTTCGGCGCCACCCCGCCGATGATCGCCAGCTTCGCCTGGATCCTGGCGCTGAGCTTCATTGCCACTGCCATGCTCTTGCTTGAAGTCGCCAGCTGCGCCCGCGCCGCCGAGGACGTCTGACTCCGCGATGACCCCCGTACTTCCTGGCGCCTCGCCCGAACTGACCCAGCTTGCGCAAATCATCCAGCTGGCGGTCGCGCCGGTGTTCCTACTCGCGGGATTGGGCGCGTTTCTCAACGTCTGCGCCGGGCGGCTGGCGCGGATCGTCGATCGCGCGCGCAACCTTGAGCCGCGCATCCTTGGCAGCCGCGGCGACGAGCATGACCGGCTGATCGGCGAAGTACGCCTGCTCGACCGCCGCATTCGCATCGTCAACCGCGCGATCTTCACCACCGTGCTCGCCGCCTTGCTAATTTCTGCGGTGGTGATCCTGTTGTTCTTCGCCTTTTTGTCGGGCTATCGCTTCGGAACCGCTATCGCCTTGCTGTTCATCGCCTCGATGGTCTCGACCGCCGCAGGTTTCGCCATCTTCCTCCAGGAAACGCGCCTCGGCACCCGCTCGGTGAGAGTCCGCACCTCGATCCTCGACCATGAAGCCGATCCGGAGGACGATTAAGGCATCCGTTCGTCCTGAGCTTGTCGAAGGCCCGTCCATTTCCTAGGGCAGCGGCGCAATCAGGAGTTACCTATGGTCATCGCTTCCTCCATCCTCGACCGAGTCCTCGTCCTCGAAATGGTCCGCGTGACCGAGGCTGCGGCCATTGCCGCTGCCAAACTGGTCGGGCGGGGAGACGAGAAAGCCGCCGACGCCGCCGCGGTCGAGGCGATGCGCGCGGCCTTGAACCAGTTGCCGATGGACGGCACCGTGGTAATCGGCGAGGGCGAGCGCGACGAAGCGCCGATGCTCTATATCGGCGAGAAGGTCGGCTCGGCGCAGGGCTCGGGTCCGGGGATCGATATCGCGCTCGACCCGCTTGAGGGCACCACCATCACCGCCAAGGGCGGTCCCAATGCGCTGGCCGTGCTGGCGATCGCCGAAAAGGGCGGTCTGCTCAACGCGCCCGACGTTTACATGGAAAAACTCGCCATCGGGCCGGGCTATGCGCAGGGCACGATCGATCTCGACAAGAGCGTCGCCGACAATGTCCGCAGCATCGCCGCCGCCAAGGGGGTCAACCCGGCCGAGATCACCGCCTGCGTGCTCGACCGCGAGCGCCACGCCGGAATCATCGCAGAACTTCGTGCGCTCGGCTGCGGAATCATCCTGATTCCTGACGGCGATGTCGCGGGAGTCATTGCGACCACCGATCCCGACACCGGCATCGACGTTTATTTCGGCACCGGCGGCGCACCGGAAGGGGTTCTCGCGGCCGCCGCTTTGGCCTGTGTCGGCGGGCAGATCCAAGGTCGGCTGGTGTTCCGCAATGATGACGAACGCGCCCGCGCCAAGCGCTGGGGGATCGACGACCTCGACCGCATTTACGCGCTCAAGGACATGGCCAAAGGCGATTGCATCTTCGCCGCCACCGGAGTCACCGACGGTTCGCTGCTCAAGGGCGTCAAGCGCCGCAAGGGTGGCTGCGTCACCACCGAAACGATTGTCATGCGCGCCAGTTCGGGCACCGTCCGCCGGGTGTTTACCGAACATCGCCACGGGGTCGCCTGATCCCCCTTGTGACGCGCAAGCTTCACTGTAGTATATGCGCATGACACCCGAGACCATCGCCGCAGCCCCGATTCAACCGGTCGAGCCCGCCTATTGCCATGTCCTGAGGCTCAGCGCGGCGATCTTCTGGGTACCCGTGCTGGCCGGCTCGCTGATCCTCGACCGATTGATCCTCAGCGACCTTGCGGTCGCCGGTCTCGCGCCGGTGCTGGTCGGCCTTACCGCGTTCAGCGCGATCCTCGTCACGCCCGAGCGCATCTATCGCCGCATCGGTTATTCGGTCGATCGTGAGCTGCTGCGCGTGGTGCGCGGCTGGCTGTTCCACACCGACACCATCGTCCCGTTCGTCCGGGTCCAGCACATCGACGTCAAGCGCGGGCCGCTTGACAAGGCTTTCGGCACCGCCACCCTCGTCGTTCACACCGCCGGCACGCATAACAGCATCGTCACCTTGCACGGCCTGTCGCCGCCCCGCGCCGAGGAGATTCGCGAATTGATCCGCGGCTCAATCCGCGCCGACGGCGAATGAGCGACACCGCGCTCGGTCCGGCGGAGCGGCTTCACCCGCTTTACCTCGTCACCGGGCTGGGCAAATCGCTCAAGGGGGCGTGGGGATTGATCGCGGGCGCGGCGGTGCTCGGGTCGCAGGGCCGCTGGTGGCTGGTCGCACTGATCAGTGCCGGGTTCGTCATTTTCTCGGTCGCCTCCTTGTTGTTCTCCTGGCTCAAGTTCGAATATCGGGTCGGCGCTGACGAGCTCAGGATCGACAGCGGTTTCCTGTCGCGCAACAGCCGCGTTATTCCCTTTGACCGGGTGACCGATGTCGATCTCGAGCAAGGGCCGCTTCACCGTCTGTTCGGGCTCGCCCGGGTACGGCTCGAGACCGGCGCGTCGGCCGGTGCCAAGGATGAGGACGGTGTGCTCGACACCATCGCGATCGATCGCGCCGAGGCCCTGCGCGATCATATTCGCGCCCGCCGCGGCCGTGCCCCGCTGGCCGCCGCCGCCGACGCCGTCGAACCGCCGCCCTTGTTCGCGATGGACACGCGCCGGGTCGCGACCGCCGGCCTGTTCAATTTCTCGCTGGCGGTGGTCGCTGGCCTGTTCGGCGTCACGCAGACATTTGGCGACGTCCTTGGCTTCGACCCGTTCAGCCGCGGTTTCTGGATCTTGATCGCCGAGCGCTCCGGCCCGCTTCAGGCTTTGATCCTCGCGCACCAGTTCATCGCTGTGATCGGCGGGGCGCTGGTGCTTGTCCTGCTCGGCATCGCCACCGGCTTCGTCCGCACCCTGCTGCGCGAACATGGCTTCCGCCTCGATCGCACCGAGTCCGGATTGCGCCGCCGCCGCGGCCTGCTGACCCTGACCGACGTCACCCTTCCCGTGCCCCGGGTCCAGGCGGCGATTGTCGCGAGCGGTCCGATCCGGCGTGCCTTCGGCTGGTGCGAGTTGAAACTGCAGAGCCTGGCAATGGATGGCGCGAAGGGCGACCATGTCGTCGCCCCGCTCGCATATCCCGACGAGGCGAGCGCCATTCTCACCTCGCTCGGCTGGCCAGCGCAGCCGACAAGCGGCCACTGGTCGCGGGTCTCGGTCGGCTACGTCACCTCGCTTGCGGCGTTAGTGGCACCGGCCGCGCTGGTCGCGATCGTCGTCGGAATGCTGGCCCAGCCAATCGTCCTGTTGTGGGCGGCAGGGGCTGTCCTCGCGGTCGCGGCGCGCTGGCTCGGCTGGCGCCACACCCGCTACACCTTGTCGGACCATAATCTGTTCGTCGAGAGCGGCTGGTGGCGCCGCCGCCGCGCCATCGTCCCGACCCGCAACGTCCAGAGCGTCGAGCTTGCCCAAAACTTCTGGACCCGCGCCTTCGGCCTAAGCACCCTGCGCCTCGGCATCGCCGGCGGCGGCGGTTTTTCGGCGCACAACGTCCCCGCGCTGCGTCAGGCCGAAGCGCAGACTCTTCGCGCCCGGCTGATCGGCGTCGCATGAGTTCATCCTTCGCTTCCTTCCGCTCGGTCAGCGGCCAGCCGTGGCGCGCGCGCCGCGAGGGCGGGGACGATCTCGGGATCGACCTCGTCGACCAGCTTCTGCTCGCGCGCGGGGTCGATCCGGCCGACCTTGCCCGCCACCGCGCGCCGACGCTTCGCGATTTTCTCCCCGACCCGTCAGTGTTCGCCGACATGGACAAGGGCGCAAGCCGGCTCGCCGATGCGGTCGAAGCGGGCGAAACGATCGCCATCTTCGGCGATTATGATGTCGACGGCGCGACCTCGGCCGCGCTGCTGACCCTGCTGCTGCGCCGCCTCGGCAACGACCCGATGATCTACATCCCCGACCGGCTGATGGAAGGCTATGGCCCGAGCGGGAAGGCGCTGGTCGAGTTGAAGGACAAGGGCGCCAGCCTCGCCATCACTGTCGACTGCGGCGCGCAAGCGTTCGACGCGCTGGCCGAAGCCGCCACGGCCGGTCTCGACGTCATCGTCTGCGACCATCATTTATGCTCGACCACGCTGCCCACGACGGTGGCGATGATCAATCCCAACCGCCTCGACGAAAGCATCGACGGTGCCGCGCACGGCCACCTCGCCGCGGTCGGCATGGCCTTCCTGCTCGGGGTCGCCTTGCTCCGCGAACTGCGAGGGCGCGGCCGCTTCGTCAATGGTGTGTCCGAGCCCAAAATCCTCGACTTGATCGACATCGTCGCGCTCGGCACGGTCGCCGACGTGGCCAAGTTGAAGACCCTCAACCGCGCGTTCGTCACCCAGGGGCTCAAGGTCATGGCCGAACGCCGCAATATCGGCCTCGCCGCTTTGGCCGATGCCGCCCGGCTCGTCAAAAGCCCGACCAGCCGCGACCTGGGTTTCGCGCTCGGCCCGCGGATCAACGCCGGTGGCCGCGTCGGCAAGTCCGACCTCGGCGTTCGCCTGCTCACCGCCACCGACCCCGAGGAAGCGCGCACCATCGCCGCCGAGCTCGACCGCCTTAACGAGGAGCGCCGCGCGATCGAGCAGATCGTCACCGACGCCGCCGCAACTCAAGCGCTGGCGCAAGCCGACGCGCCGCTGGTGATCGTCTCCGGCACGGGCTGGCACCCCGGCGTGGTCGGGATCGTCGCCAGCCGCCTCAAGGAAAAATATCACCGTCCGGCAATCGTCATCGCGGTCGATGAGGAGGGCGTCGGCAAGGGCTCGGGCCGGTCGATTAACGGAGTCGACCTCGGCGCCGCGATCCTCGCCGCCAAGGACAGCGGCCTGCTCGTCGCCGGCGGCGGTCATGCGATGGCGGCGGGCGTGACCGTCGCCCCGGGCGGGATCGAGCCACTCCGTAACTTCCTCAACGACCGCCTGGCCGTCACCATCGAAACCGCCCGCGGCGACCGCGCCCTGACTCTCGACGCCTTGCTGTCTCCGGGCGGCGTGGCGGGTGGCCTGTGCGATCAGCTCGACGCCGGCGGCCCTTATGGTGCCGGCTGGCCCGCCCCGCGCTGCGCCGCCGGTCCCGCGCGCCTGATCCGCACCAGCATCGTTGGCAACGGCCATGTCCGCGGAATCGCCAGCGGCGACGACGGCAAGAGCTTCAAGTGGATTGCCTTCCGCGCCGCCGACACCCCGCTTGGCCAGGCCCTGCTGTCCTCTGCCCCGGACACACGCTGGTGGCTCGCCGGCACCATCAAGCGCGATGAATGGACCGGCGGCAATGCTGCGGAAATGCACGTCGAGGACGCCGCCCCCGCTTGACCAGCCTTGACCCCCCGCGCTCCTTCCCCTAGTCGCGCCACGGCACCAAATGGCCCCTTCGTCTAAGGGTTAGGACGCGGCCCTTTCACGGCTGAAATACGGGTTCGAATCCCGTAGGGGTCACCACCAAGATAACATGCTGGGGACATGTTTTCTGGTGGTGACGGCGCAAAGCGCCAATTGTCGCTCCAGCAATTCCGGACACTCAACCTGTTGCGATCAAGCCACAAATCGTGCGATTGCGCGGTTCGCCCTCGGGGTCGCTCCACTTGCAATCTAGTTCACCCCGCTTACAACTCTGACGCCAACGAGAGCCGCGCAGCGACCTGCGCCTTAGGGAATTGAATTGCTGACATTTCGGACTGCGCCGTTCCGCGCACTGATGCTTTGCCTTGCGCTTCTGGTCGGCAGCGTGGCGACCAGCGTGGCGACATCCGCCCAGACCGCAGCGACCAACACCATCGACCGCGTTACTCTCCTTGCCGAAGCCGCCGGCGAAAGCCTCTTCGCGGTCGATTTTTCGCCGCGTCCGGGCAGCTATTCTGAGGTCAATACCGACCCCTCGCGACCCGGGCTGATGATGCTTCGCACCGCGCGGTCGCCTGACATGCCCGAAACCAAATCCTATCGCGGGCTGGTTAGCGACATCACGTTCGAAAAGACCGACACTGGCCTCGCGATGCGCTTCGCCATGCGCGCACCGGGCAAGGTGTCGGTTGCGCCGGGCGGCGCGCGGACGCTGCTGGTCACCGTCAAGCGCCTCACCGGGGCCGAGGCAATCGGCAGCCGACCGGTCGATTCGGCGGGCGAAGAGGTGGTCCAGGTAGGCGGCCTGCCACCCGCGCTCGACCCGATGGCGGGCGAAGATGGCTATGAACTGGTGATGCTCAAATATGCCGACGTCAGTGAGATCGTCGGCCTGCTCACCGACGGCGTGACGGTCAAGCCGAACAATGTGTTCATCCGCCGCGAGCCTGGCTTCGGCTCGGTCGGAGCGAATACGACCACAACCTACTCGGCGACTCAGGGTCAGTCTGCGCAAGAGGAAAAGCCGCTCGGCCAGTCGGTCGACAGCAGCCTCGCCATCGATCGCCGTCTCAACGCCATCTGGATCAAGGGCTCGCCGCAGCGGATCGCGCGGATCAAGGATCAGATCGCGATGATTGACGTGCCGGTCGACAGCGTCATCCTTGAAACCCAGTTCGTTGAACTGACCGAGCAGGGATCGCGCGCACTCGGCATCGATTTCGCCAATGCCAGCGGCCAGATAGCGTCGGGAACGATCCAGACGGGCACCCTTTTGCCGTTCGGCGCGAATTTGAACAGGATCGTGCCCACCGGCCAGGTTCAGGCCGCAATCTATGCCCAGATCCAGAAAGGACAGGGGCGAATCGTCAGCAAACCGCGGATCGCCGCGCAGTCCGGCTCGACCGCCAAGATTATCACCGGCGACGCGATCCCGATCCTCACGGCAATCACTCTGTCGGGCGTCAACGGCGTGTCGCAACAGGTGCAATATGTGAATGTCGGCGTGACCCTGCAGATCGCACCTCGGGTCAGCTCCGACGGATATGTCACCAGCCATATCTATGCGGTCGTGTCGAGCGTTACCGGGACTAGCCAAGGCTATCCGACGATCAGCCAGCGCGAAGCGGAAACCTCGGCCTCGGTGCGCGATGGCGAAACATTCGTGATCGGCGGGCTGACCCAGGAAAACGACCTGACCAACAAATCGAAGATTCCGCTGCTTGGCGACATACCGCTGCTCGGACGGGCGTTCCGTACCGACCGGACGACCAAGGGCAACACCGAACTGTACATCGTTATCACCCCGCATATTGTCCGCCACCGGCGGTTCGAACAGCTCAATCCGGACGGCTCGTCGCCGACTCCGTCGGTTTCGCCGATCCGGAATTCGCCGCCCTCACAATTGATCCCGTTGGGCTCGCCGCTCGATCCCGGTCGGCGCTGAACTGTCTCGATTCGGCGCGCACTGATCGCGTAAAGCATTGATCGGTTTGAATATCGGTTGACGGCTTGGATTTGATCGATACCAATAGGCTCACGCACGGGGCGGGGCATGTTTACTATCTGAAAAACAACAAAAAAATAATTCAGATCACCACGCCAGCGGTGTGTTGAAGAAACTCGCAGGGAGAGTGATAATGATCAAGTTAAGCCGTAAACAGAAGCTCGCAATCGGCATTGTTGCCGCCGTCAGCGTGACCGCTCCGGTGTTCGCCGTCCATAGCTGGAGCAATTATCATTGGAAGCGGACGACTGCTGAACTGACCGTGCCGGTGGGCGACAATGTGAGCGCCGCCTGGGACAGTCATCTCGTCAAGGCCGTGGCCGACTGGAATCAGTCGACCGTGATCAATTCGCCGTTGGTCGCGGGCAGCACCAACCCCAAGAATTGCCGCGCCGTCGCCGGCACCATTCAGGCGTGCAACAGCACCTACGGTAATAATGGCTGGCTCGGTCTCGCCAGCATCTCGCTGTCAGGCGGCCATATCAGCCAGGGAACGACCAAGCTCAACGACACCTATTACAATACCCCGCAGTATAACACACCGGCATGGCGAGCAGCGGTGACCTGTCAGGAAATCGGCCACGACTATGGCCTCGGCCATCAGGACGAGGATTCCAGCACCGACAATACCACCAGCTGCATGGATTACACCAATCGGCCCGAGGGCAATGAGAGTCCCGACTCACACGATTATCAGCAGCTGAATACCATCTACAATCACGTGGAATCGGCGATGTCGGCGATGTTCGGCGGCGCCAGCGCCGTCGCCGATATCGGCGACACGCCGGCCACCTGGGGTCGTCCCGTCAACTTCGACCGCCAGGGCCGTCCCAACATCTACGAACGGATCGACGGCCCGGGCCGCAAGACCGTCACCCACGTGACTTGGGCAATCGGCGAAGGTCCGCGCGGTCGCAACTAATCAAGGCGATCAAACTCAAACGGAAAGGGCGCGGCGCAATCCGCGCCCTTTTTGCTGTCTGAAGCATTGATGCAAGCACCGGGCGGAGAAAGGCAAGGACATGCGATATGACTGGGTTCCCGCGCTCCTTTTAGTTGCGCTATCGAGCTGCGCGGCGCAGCCGCCGGGCGGGCCCCAAAAGCAGGTTGCGGAAACGGCTATTCTGGCGAGATCTTCGCCGACCGTTGGCTCTGTCGTCGCGGGGCCGGTCAACCAGCTCCAACTTCGTTTCGCGCGGCCCGCACGGCTGCTCGAGGTGACCATTGACGGGCCCGACGGACTGTCGCCGATGATGATCACAGCGGCCGGGGAAACGACCGATTATTCGGTTCCGCTGCCCGGCCTTGGGGCGGGTTCCTATCGGGTCAATTGGAAAGCCAGCGCTACCGGGCGCACCTACAATGGAATGATCGCGTTCACCGTCCGCGGCTGATCTCCTACAGCCGCATCCAGGCAACCCCGATGCTTAGCCCCAGCGCCAGCGTGCTCGCCCCCAGCGCCAGGGCCGCGCTGGTTCCCTTGCCCCGCGCATAAGCCAGCGTAACGCCGATTTTGACCGCCATATTGGCGACCACCGTCCCGCCAATCGCGACCGCCGCCAACGCGGCGCCGATCGATGCCTCGGGCAAGCCCCCGGCGGTGACAATCGACGCATCGACATCCATCGATCCCATCAGGAACAGCAACAAAGCGATGCCCTGCTCACCGAACTGCCCCTGCGCCCAGCGCGCCGCCACCGCCGCCCCGGCTACGAAGGCGAGGAAGGTCAGCGCTGGCAGGAGCGCGATCGGATTGCCCGGCGGCACGCTGTCCTTGCTCGTCGGCGCTGACCGGTACAGCCACCACCCCGCCGCCCACGCCACCACCAATGCTGGTGCGATGATCAGCGCCAGTGGCGCCAGCATGCGGTTGGCAAGCAGTCCGACCAGCACCAGCACCCGCAAATACATTACCGCCGAGGCTAGTGCGATTCCGGCCGGCTCGGCCCCGCCCGCTTCGCTCGATCCGAGCCGTTGGGCGAGCGACTGGGTCACCGCGGTGGAGCTATAGGCTCCGCCGATCAGCGCGGTGGCGATGGTCCCGTGACGTGCTCCAAAAATGCGGTTGGCGATGTAACCGACGAACGAGAAGCCGGTGACCAGCACCACCACCCACCACAGTTTGAACGGGTTCCACGCGCCATATGGCCCGTAGGCCTCGTTGGGCAGGAACGGCAGCACCCCCAGCGAGATCACCGCGAACCGCGCCAGCGATTTGATGTCGCGCTCGTCCAGCCGGTCGACGAAGCCGTGCAATTCGTCGCGCAGCGCCAGGATCAGCACCACCATCGCGCCGGCTCCCAGCGCCAGCCCGATCAGCCCGTTGCCCGCCAGATAGGCGATGCCCAGCGTCGCAATCGCGGCCACGGGACTGGTCGCATCGCCCTTGGCGGTCAGCTTGGGCGCATAGGCAATGGCCAGCATCCCGATCGCGCCGAGCAGCAGCACCGCAGCCACCAGCACCTGCCCCATCGACCCGAGCAGTCCGGCAATCCCGCCGCTTAAGCCGAGCAACGAAAAGGTCCGCACCCCGGCCACGCGCTTGCCGTCGGGCTGGTCCTTCAGCTTGAAACCGCGCTCGAGCCCGACCAGCACCCCGACCACCAGCCCGACCCCGACCCTGAGCCCGTGCTGCACCCACAGGTCGAGGCTCTCGATCATCGCGCCAGCCGCTCCGCATGCCAGCGGACATGGTCGGCCATGAAGGTCGAGATGAAATAATAGCTATGGTCATACCCCGCCTGTCGCCGCAGCGTCAGCTCGATCCCTGCGGCCGCGCACGCCGCCTCGAGCAATTCGGGCTTCAATTCCTTTTCCACGAATGGATCGTCGGTGCCTATATCGACCAAGATTTCCGCCACCCGCGCGCCATCCGCGATCGCCGCCACCGCATCATGCCGCCGCCACGTCGCGCGATCCTCGCCAAGGTAATGTTTGAGCGCTTTCCGCCCCCACGGCACCTCGCTCGGCGCCACGATCGGCGAGAAGGCACTGACCGACTTGAACCGCCCCGGCAGCCCCAGCGCCAGCGTCAGCGCGCCATGCCCGCCCATCGAATGCCCGGTGATCGACTGGCGCTCCATGTCGGCCGGAAACTGCTCGCCGATCACCCCCGGCAATTCCTCGGCGAGATAGGTCCACATGTTGAAATGCTGGTCCCACGGCGCCTCGGTCGCATCGACGTAGAACCCCGCGCCCTGGCCGAAATCCCACAGGCCGTCGGGATCGTCGGGCACTTCCTCCCCCCGTGGGCTCGTGTCGGGCGCAACAAAGATAATCCCCGCCTCCGCACAGGCCGCGCGATATTCGCCTTTCTCGGTGACGTTGGCGTGGGTGCAGGTCAGCCCCGACAGATACCACAAAACCGGCAATTTCGCTCCCGCCGCATGGTCGGGGACAAACGCCGAAAACACCATGTCGGTGGTGGTCGCGGCGGACGAGTGGCGATACACGCCCTGCGTCCCGCCGTGACTGCGGACCTCGCTAAGCGTCTCGTTCATGCGTCGGCGGGCAGCCGATGGAGCGCACACAACTTATTGCCCGACGGATCGCGCAAATAGGCGAGATAGAGGTTCACCCCCATGCCCGAGCGCACCCCCGGCGGATCCTCGATCGCGGTGCCGCCGGCGGCAACCCCGGCCTTCTCCCACGCCTGCGCCTGCTCCGGTCCGTCGACCGCGAAGCCGATGGTGGTGCCGTTGCCGTGGGTCGCGGGCTGGCCGTCGATCGGCGGTGTCACGAGGAAAACTCCGCCATTGTTCACGTAAACCAGCCGTCCCTTGGGATCGAGCTTGCCCTCGCGTCCGCCGGTCGCGGTGAAGATCGCGTCGTAGAATTTCTTCGAAGCGTCGAGATCGTTCGATCCGACCATCACATGGCTATACATATTCGCTCTCCCTAATTTCGTTGCCAGCCCGCACGCCCACTACGCGAAGCGTCAGAAAGAAAAATGTTTCACGCCAAGGCGCCAAGCCGCCAAGCGATCGCTCTCTTTGCGTCTTTGCGCCTTGGCGTGAAAAAACTAATACACCACCACCGCGCGGATACTCTCGCCTGCGTGCATCAACTCAAACCCGCGATTGATTTCTTCCAACCCCAAAACATGCGTGATCATCGGGTCGATCTCGATTTTACCGTCCATATACATGTCGACGATCCCCGGCACGTCGCTGCGCCCCTTGGCACCGCCGAACGCGGTCCCGCGCCAGTTGCGTCCCGTCACCAGCTGGAACGGCCGCGTCGCAATCTCCTTGCCCGCTTCGGCCACGCCGATGATGATCGACGTCCCCCACCCGCGATGGCAGCATTCCAGCGCGGTCCGCATCACCTCGGTGTTGCCGGTCGCATCGAACGAATAGTCCGCCCCGCCGTCGGTGAGTTCGACGATCTTCGCTACGATCTCGTCGCGGCCCATGCCTTTGGAATTGAGGAAGTCGGTCATCCCGAACTTCCGCCCCCATTCCTCGCGGTCGGGATTGATGTCCACCCCGACAATCCGGTCCGCCCCGACCAGCCGCGCTCCCTGGATGACATTGAGCCCGATCCCGCCCAGCCCGAACACCACCACATTGTCGCCCGGCTGGACGTTGGCCGTCTTGGTCACCGCGCCGACCCCGGTGGTCACCCCGCAACCGATGTAGCAGCTCGACTGGAACGGAGCGTCGGTGCGGATCTTGGCGACCGCAATTTCGGGCAGCACGGTGAAGTTGGAGAACGTCGAGCAGCCCATATAATGGTGCAGCATCTGGCCCTTGTAGGAAAAGCGGCTGGTCCCGTCGGGCATCAAGCCCTGGCCCTGCGTGGCGCGGATCGCGGTGCACAAGTTCGACTTGCCCGACAGGCAGGTCTTACACTTGCCGCACTCAGGGGTGTAGAGCGGGATGACATGGTCGCCGACCGCGACGCTGGTCACCCCCGCGCCAACCTCGCGAACCACGCCCGCACCCTCATGCCCCAGGATCGACGGAAACAGCCCCTCACTGTCCAGCCCGTCGAGCGTGTAGGCATCGGTATGGCAAATCCCCGTCGCCATGATCTCAACCAGAACCTCACCGGCGCGCGGCCCCTCCAGGTCGACCTCGACAATCTCCAGGGGGCGCTTGGCTTCAAAGGCAACGGCGGCACGGCTCTTCATCAACGGCTCTCCTCAATCGAGCCGCTGCTTGCCACGCCCGTCCCGCGCGGCCAAGCCGCCTTCGTGCTCAGCCCGGCTTTTTCACAGTCACCCGCAGGAACGCCGCGGGGATCTCGGTCCTGCCCGGATCGCCGCTCACGTTCTGGCTGTCGAACAGCTGGCCGAGCTCATCGCGCAGCGCCTCACCCTTGCCGTCGCGATCAGCCGCTTCGACCGCGTTCATGGTCGGCCCGTAGAAATTGAGGAACAGGTCGAGAAAGTCCGCAGGTGGCGAATTCCGGCGAAAGGTGAACAGGTCGCGCTCGCACGTGACGTTTTCTTCGGGAATGCCGGCACCGGCAAACCGCTCGCGGACCTTCTCCTCATTGCCCCACAGCATCGGGCTGACGAAGCCTTCGGGCGGGGGCGGGGTATAGGCCGCGCTGGTCTTCAATATCTGCGCCACCAGGGTTGGATCGCCGGGGATCCAGTTGCCCATCACGATCGTGCCCCCAGGCTTGGTCACCCGCACCATCTCGCTCGCGACCTGCTCGGGCTTCGGCGCGAACATGGCACCAAAGATCGTCACCACCCGATCGAAACTGTCATCGTCGATCCCGGCGAGATCGCTCGCATCGCCTTCCTCGAACCTTATACTGGTCAGCCCCGCAGCGTCCGCGCGCGCCGTGCCGGCCGCGACCAGATTGGCGGCGATATCGACTCCCGTGACGACCGCTCCGCGCTCGGCGGCGGGAAGCGCGGTCGTGCCGTCGCCGCAGCCCAGGTCGAGCACCTTCTGCCCCGGTCCGACGCCGATCCGCTCGACCAATTCGCTGCCACTTTGGCGCATGCAGTCGGCCAATTTGGTAAAGTCGCCCTTTTCCCATAATTGCTTATTGGCGTTCATCGTTTCCGTTCCCTTCGAAGCCGCAGCGTTCGGGCCGTACTTAGCACATCGCGCGCGCTTGGTCTTGGCGGTTGCCTCTCGCCACGCGCTCGGCCAAGCTAATCCACAAAGGGGACACGATTTGGGCTTTGCATCGGGAAAACATGCACTGATCACCGGCGGCGGGACCGGGATTGGCGCGGCGGCAGCGCGGATGCTAGCCGCTGAGGGGGCCAAGCTCTCCCTGCTCGGCCGCCGCCGCGAGCCGCTCGACGCGATCGCATCCGAAACTGGCGGCACCGCAATCCCCTGCGACCTCACCGACCGCGCGGCGATGGAGAGCGCCTTCGCCGCGGCCCGCGCCGCCAACGGCCCGTTCGATTACGTCATCCTCAATGCCGGCATCGGCGACAGCGCGCCGTTCCTGCGCACCAAGCGCGAAACCTTCAATGCGATCATCGCCACCAACCTGACCGCGGTGTTCGACGGCGCCCAGCTCGCCCTCCCCGACCTCCTCGAGGGCGATGGGCAGGACAAACGCCTGATCGTCATCGCTTCGGTCGCGGGGCTGAAGGGCGGCGCCTATGCCGCGCCTTATGTTGCCTCCAAACATGGCGTGGTCGGGCTGGTCAAAAGCCTCGCGCTCGAGTTCGCCAAGACGCGGCTCACCATCAACGCCATCTGCCCCTCCTTCGTCGACACACCGATGGTCGACGATTCAGCGGCACGAATCAGCCGCGTGACCAAACGGAACGACGACGAATCGCGCGCCGCCTTGGCCGCCCTCAACGCCAATGGCCGCCTCATCACGGCGGACGAAGTCGCCTCTTCCATCCTCAACCTGTGCCATCCGCTCAGCGGCTCGATCAATGGTGCATCCGTAACCATCGACGGCGGAACCAGCGCATGAGCATCGACCCTTACAGCCTTACCCCTTCGCACACCCTGTGGACCTTCGCCGATGGCGTCGGCACGGTCACGTTGAACCGGCCGGATCGCAAGAATCCGCTGACCTTTGAAAGCTATGCCGAGCTTCGCGACCTGTTCTTCGAGCTTGGCCAGACGCCGCAGGTCAAATCCGTCGTCATCACCGGCGCGGGAGGCAATTTCTGCTCAGGCGGCGACGTCCACGACATCATCGGTCCGCTGACCCGGATGGACGATAGCGGGCTGATCCAGTTCACCCGCATGACCGGCGATCTGGTCCGCGCCATGCGCGCCTGCCCGCAACCGATCGTCGCCGCGGTCGACGGGGTGTGCGCCGGGGCGGGCGCAATCCTCGCCATGGCCAGCGACATCCGCTTCGCCGCGCCCGATGCGAAAACCGCCTTCCTGTTCACCCGCGTCGGCCTGTCGGGCGCCGACATGGGCGCCTGTGCCATCCTCCCCCGCCTGATCGGCCATGGCCGCGCAGCCGAATTATTGTTCACCGGCCGCTCGATGTCGGCCGTCGAAGGCGAGCGCTGGGGCTTCTGGAATCGCTTGTGCAACGACCCGCTGGCCGAGGCGCTTTCGCTTGCCACCGAAATCGCCCGCGGCCCGTCACTGGCCCATGCCGTGACCAAGCAGCAGCTCGACGCCGAATGGCACGAATCGATTGAGACCGCGCTCGACATGGAGGCCGAGGTCCAGGCCGAGCTGATGAAAACCAATGATTTCCGCCGGGCGTATGACGCGTTTGCGAACAAGCGTGTCCCGGAGTTCAAGGGTGATTAGACCAAACCCCGTCATTCCCGCGAAAGCGGGAACCCCGCTTCTTCCTTCTGGCGGTGCAAAAAGTAGCGGGACCCCCGCTTTCGCGGGGGCGACGACTTGGTGATGGCCGGTCTCGACCTCACCTGGCCCTTCTTCGACTCCCGCCACCGCCAGCTCGGCCGCGATCTCTCCACCTGGGCGCAAGCCAACCTCACCGCATCCCACGGTGACGACGTCGAAGCCGAAGTCCGCACCCTCGTCTCGAAACTCGGTACATCCGGCTACCTCGGCCTGACCATCGCCGACGGCGCACTCGATGTGCGCAGCCTGGCCATCGCCCGTTCGACCCTCGCCTACCATTCAGGTCTCGCCGATTTCGCCTTCGCCATGCAGGGGCTGGGCTCGGGCGCGATCAGCCTGTTCGGGACCGCCCGCCAGCGCGCCCAATATCTGTCGCAAGTCGCCAGCGGCCAGTCGATTGCCGCCTTCGCCATGACCGAGCCCGCCACCGGCTCCGACGCCGCCAACATCGCCACCACCGCCGTTCGCGACGGTGACGATTACGTCGTTAATGGCGAGAAGACCTACATTTCCAATGGCCAGATCGCCGACGTCATCACCTTGTTCGCCCGCACCGGCGAGGCCGAGGGCGCGCGCGGCATTTCCGCCTTCATCCTGCCCGGCGGAACCCCCGGGCTGGAGGTCGCCGAGCGGATCGAGGCGATCGCCCCGCACCCGCTCGCGCGGCTCACGCTCGACAATGTCCGCCTCCCCGCAAGCGCGATGCTCGGCAATCCGGGCGAGGGCTTCAAGGTCGCGATGCAGACCCTCACCCTGTTCCGCGTCACCGTTGGCGCCGCCGCGCTCGGTTTCGCCCGCCGCGCGCTCGACGAGGCGATATCGTTCGCCACGACCCGCAAGCTCGGCAACGGCACCCTCGCCGACAACGCCGTCACGCAGGCCAATCTCGCCGACATGGCGACCGGCATCGACGCCTCGGCCCTGCTCATCGCCCGCGCCGCCTGGGCGCAGGACAAGGGCGATGGCGACAATCGCCGCGCCGCCGCCATGGCGAAGCTCCACGCCACCGAAGCCGCGCAGAAGGTGATCGACGCTGCGGTCCAGCTCCACGGCGGCCTGGGCGTCACCAAAGGCGCAATTGTCGAAAGCCTGTACCGCGAAATCCGCGCATTGCGCATTTACGAAGGCGCCAGCGAAGTGCAGCGCGTGATCATCGCCCGCGATTTGTTGAAGGAGCACGGCCAATGAAGATCCTCCAACCGCCCGGCTGGCCGCGGCCCAAGGGCTATGCCAATGGCATCAGCGTTTCTGGCGGGCGGACGATCTACACCGCCGGGGTGATCGGCTGGGACGAGCGCGAGATGATCGTCTCGCACCGCCTCGACCGCCAGTTCGAGCAAATCCTCAAGAATATCGTCGCCATCCTCGCCGAGGGCGGCGCGAAGCCCGAGCATATCGTTCGCATGACGGTCTACATCACCGATCGCCCGCAATATCTCGTCCAGCGCGACGAGCTCGCGCCGATCTGGAAAAGCATCATGGGGTCGCATTATCCGGCGATGGCGATCGTCGAGGTCAAGGGGCTGGTCAACCAGTCGGCTTTGGTCGAGATCGAAGCGACGGCGGTGGTCCCCGAGTGATGCGCGACCGGTTCGTCGAGGACAGACTGCCAGCTTCCGATCAACTGCCGGAATTCCTGCTGCTCGACTATCCCAAGCGCTTCAACGCCGCCGCCGAATTGTTGAAGGGCGGCCGTCCCGACGACGTCGCGGTGATCAATGCCCACGGCCGCTGGACCTACGCGCAACTGTCTGAAACATCAGGCAAAATCGCCCGCTTGCTGGTCAAAGAAGGCCTCATTCCCGGCAACCGCGTCCTGCTCCGCGGACCCAATTCTTACATGATGCTCGCAGTGTGGCTCGGAGTCCTGAAAGCCGGCGGAGTCGCCGTCGCCACCATGCCGCTGCTCCGCCCCGGCGAGATCGCCACTGTCATCGACCGCGCCGAAATCTCCCACGCCATCGTCGACAGCCGCTTCATCGGCGACTTCCGCGATGCGATGGACCAGACCCGCCACATCAAGCACCTCGTCAAATATGACGGCGACTATGGTCACGGTCAGCTCGAAACCCGCATCGCGGACCTCACGCCCCTGCCCCCGGTCGACACCGCGCAGGTCGATCCCGCGCTGATCGCCTTCACCAGCGGCACCACTGGAATCCCCAAGGGCTGCGTCCATTTCCACCGCGACATCCTCGCCCCCTGCGACACCTTCGCCGCCGCCCACTTCAAGATGCAACCCGGCGACATCGTCCTCACCTCGGCCCCGATCGCCTTCACCTTCGGCCTCGGCGCGACCTTGCTGTTCCCGCTCCGCTTCGGCGCCGCCACCGCGACAATCGAACAAGCAACCCCGCCCGCGATGCTCGAGGCGATCGCCCAATTCGGTGTCACCCACCTCGCCACCGCCCCGACCGCTTACAAAGCCATGCTCGGACAGCCCGCACTCGACGCGGCTCTCGAAACGCTCACCACCTGCGTCTCCGCCGGCGAACATCTCCCCCAATCGGTGTGGCAGGCGTGGAAGGACCGCACCGATATCGCGATCGTCGACGGCATCGGCGCAACCGAGATGATGCACATCTTCATCTCCGCCAGCGGCGACAAAATCCGCCCAGGAAGCACCGGCACCGCCGTCCCCGGCTACACCGCCACGATCCTCGATGCCGACGGCAACGAACTCGCCGAAGGCGAAGGCCGCCTCGCGATCAAGGGCCCGACCGGCTGCCGCTACCTCGACGATCCGCGCCAGGCCGACTACGTCCAGGGCGGCTGGAACGTCACTGGTGACACCTACCGCCGCGACGCCGACGGTTATTATTGGTACTTGGCGCGCAGCGACGACATGATCGTCAGCTCTGGCTACAACATCGGCGCGCCCGAGGTCGAAAATGCCCTGCTGTCCCACCCCGCGGTGACCGAATGCGCGGTGATCGGCGTGCCCTGCGCAGAGCGCGGCCAGAAGGTCAAAGCGTTCATCGTCCTCGCCGATTTCGCCGAACCCAGCGACGAACTCGCCGACAAGCTCAAGGCGTTCGTCAAGGATCAAATCGCCCCCTACAAATACCCCCGCGAAGTGGAATTCCTCGACGCTTTGCCCAAGACCGCGACCGGCAAACTCCGCCGCGTCGACCTCCGCAACCTTTAGTCCGCGCGCACCAGCCGCCGCGTCGCCTCCGTCACCCCGCCGAACACGATGTGCGACGCGAGGCCATAAGCATGCGTCGTCGCCGGGAAATCGGTCGGCGGCCCGCTTAAGCCCACGGCCGGCACCCCAACCTCGTCGAACGCCGCCGAAGCCGCGCCGAACAAGGTGCCGAAACCCTTG
>JBKJNP010000230.1:0-10341 GCA_046593565.1 Sphingomicrobium sp.
CCAAATCGCCTCGCCTGCTAGATAGCTCCGGCACGCCGGCACCGTTAGTCTATTACGTGAATGAGTGGCGGCTCTTGGGCGCCTACGAAGTTGGCGGGAACGTCCCCATTGGGCGCAAAGCGGCCGTCAGGCTAATGTCCGCTTTGGGTCGAAAGCAGACATTAGGCCAAACGCCCTAAATGGCTCGACCCCGCCGCTACCCCCGCGTCTTCATAAGCGCCTCAAGCGCATTTGACCGGTCCCTCAGCGCCGACACCTCCCGCGCATCCAGTTCGCTGTCGAAGCACAGGCCCAGCGTTCCTCCGGTCTGCCACCGCACCACGCCCGCGCAGCCAAGCGTGCCGCAGTCGAGGAATACCGCCGTCCCGGCCGCAAACTCGATCCCGCAGTTCAGCTTCGCCCCGCCCGCCGACAGGTCGAGGATCTGGACCGACAGGCGCTTGCTGTCGGCTTGAAGGAATGCCGGCAACGCCACCGAAACGCGCGGAGTCGAGCGGCGATCCTCATAGGAATCATGGTCTTCTCGCGCCGGAATCGGTCTGGTCATACTGTCTCGCCTGAAGTGACGGCGTAGCGCGCAAGTGCTGACAGGGTGTAAACGGCAGACACATAATGCCTCGCGACACAAAGCCGCAAAAAGCCGCCGAAATCGGAACCTCCTGCAGCCCCAAACCGTTCCAAGCGTGGGGCCAGCAAGCCAGGAGAAAATCCATGACCATCAAACACATCGCGGCCTTCGCCGTATCCGCTGCGCTGATCGCGACCTCGGCCGCCGCCCAGACCGGCGGGCGCAAGTTGCAGACCAATCTGACGGGCGCCGCCGAAGTCCCCGGCCCTGGCGATCCCGACGGTCGCGGCGCGGCGCAGATCACCGTCAATGCGGGCCAGCGGCAGGTTTGCTACAAACTCAGCGTGTCGAACATCGCTCCCGCGACGGCCGCCCATATTCACGAAGCAGCGCCAACCGCGGCCGGACCGGTCGTCGTGACCTTGGGCGCGCCGACCACCGGCAGAAGCTCGGGCTGCGTCACCGTTACCCGCGCATTGGCGCTCGAAATTCTCAAGGATCCGAGCGATTATTACGTCAACGTCCACAACGCCGCTTTCCCCGCCGGCGCGGTCCGCGGCCAACTCGCCAAGTGACCAACTGTTGTCGCCCGCCCTTGCCATTCGCTAAGGGCGGGCGATGACCGATTTCAAAGCACTGCTGAAACCCGACCGCGGCGAGCCAGCCCGAACGATCCATGTCGTCGACAAGGACACGTTCACCGTCTGGGCGAAAAAACAATCCACCGCCCGCCAGTCGATGCTCGAAGCGATCCGGTTCGATGCCAAGAGCGTGTTCCAGTTCGCGATTCTGCCCGGCAAGAAAGATGGCGAGTTCGAGGTCGTGACCTGCGTCGATCGCGCCGATGCGATGGCCCCGTGGTGCCTCGCCAAGCTGGGTGAATCGCTCCCCGCCGGCACGTATCGAATCGATGCCGGGGAACCAGGCCTGGCCGCCCTCGGCTGGATGCTGTCGCAGCACCGCTTCACCCGCTACAAAACGGGCAAGGTCGAGAAGGCTGGCCCCCGCGTCCTGCTGACCGGCGATGCCGCCGCGATCGACGACCTCGTCCGCCTTGCCGAAGCCACCGCCTTGGTCCGCGACATGGTCGATACCCCCGCTTCCGACATGGGGCCGGCCGACCTCGAGGCCGCGGTGCGCGATCTGGGCAAGTCCGCCAACGCCAAGGTCGAGGTGACCCACGGCGACGCGCTGACCACCGGTTATCCGATGATCGCTGCGGTTGGCGGCGGCGCCGCACGGGATCGCTCCCCACGGCTGATCGAGCTTGTCTGGGGCAAGGACGACGCCCCGCGCATCGCAATCGTCGGCAAGGGCGTGTGCTTCGACAGCGGCGGGCTCGACATCAAGCCGGCCAGCGGCATGCGGTTGATGAAGAAGGACATGGGCGGCGCGGCCCACGCCATTGCGCTGGCGAAGCTGATCATCGGCGCGCGGCTTGCGCTGCGGCTCCATCTGCTCATCCCTGCGGTCGAAAACAGCGTCTCCGCCACCGCCTTTCGCCCGGGCGACATCATCGCCAGCCGCAACGGGCTGTCGGTCGAAATCGACAATACCGACGCCGAAGGGCGGCTCGTGCTGGGCGATGCGCTGACCCGCGCGGCCGAGGAAAAGCCCGAATTGATCGTCGACTTCGCGACCCTGACCGGCGCGGCGCGGGTCGCGCTCGGCCCCGATCTTCCCGCCATGTTCGCCAATGACGAGCCGCTCGCGGCGGAACTCGCCAGCGCTGCCTTGACCGCGCACGATCCCCTTTGGCGCATGCCGTTGTGGGACGAGTATGACGACATGCTCAAAAGCGATCTCGCCGATCTCGCCAACAGCGCCGATTCGCCCTTCGCCGGGTCGATCACCGCAGCCCTGTTCCTCCGCCGGTTCGTCGATCCGGCCACCCCCTGGGCCCATTTCGATACCTTCGCCTGGGCGCCTGCGGCACGGCCGGGGCGGCCGAAGGGCGGCGCCGCATTGGGCCTTCGCGCTGCCTTCGCCCTGCTCGATGCGCGTTACCGGCTGCGTTAACCGGAGGGATTTGAGGGACGGCTATTGCGTCCGTCACGCAACAAAAACGTTTCTCTCCCGTTGAGATGCCATACGCGGCGATGAGGAGTTATTCATGACCGACGGGCCGCTGTCCGGCTGGATGCGCACTTTGATACATTATGTGCGGTCGGGTCAGCCTGATCTCACCAATCGCCAGATGGCGCTGTTGATGCTGATCTACCTGACCCCCGGGCCACATACGGTGCGCGGCATTGCGGCGACATTGGGTGTGTCGAAGCCGGTT
Organism: Sphingomicrobium sp.; assembly: GCA_046593565.1. GTDB lineage: Bacteria > Pseudomonadota > Alphaproteobacteria > Sphingomonadales > Sphingomonadaceae > Sphingomicrobium. Next base: position 2,853 of record JBKJNP010000230.1, read on the forward strand.
GTCACTCGCGCCTTGAACACCCTTGGTAGCCTCGGCTATCTGCGTCGCGAACGCGACCAGGACGACAGGCGCAATATCTTCGTCGTCCGCACCAAGGATGGGACTCAGTTTCTTGAAACCTTCAAGCGCTACCTCCGGGCAAGCGACGGTCCCGCTGCACGCTCGGCCATCGGCGGCGGATCAACCCGGCAGGAGCGCGAACCCGCTTTCGCCGCCAATCGCTAAAGGGGGGTTTGCGCTGACCGGAGCCTCGGAATTGCCCGATCCCGCGACCAACGCCTACCGCCAGGACCTAGCCGACGTCGCCCTCGCCGGTCGCGTTATCGGCTCGCATTATGCCGAGCCGTTGGTGCGTCACATCGCGAGCCAATCGGCGCTCCGGCTGGCGGCCGATGATGCCGCCCTGCCAGTGGCCACACTGGCCGAAGGTGACGAAGTCCGGATTCTGGATTGCAGCCGCGGTTGGGCCTGGGGCTACGGCCCCGATGGCCGCGTCGGCTATGTCCGGTCGGAGTTTCTCGTACCCTGACGGGGGATCACATCTCGCCGCGCTTACGGCGGATGGCATACCATTTCGCCACATTGGCATTATGCTCGGCCAGCGTGTCGGCGAAGACATGCCCTCCGGTGCCATCAGCGACGAAGTACAGCGCCCTGGTCGGCGCCGGGTCGAGCACCGCGGCGATGCTGAGCTTGCCTGGATTGGCGATTGGCCCTTCCGGCAGCCCGACTTCCCGGTAGGTGTTGTAGCCGGTGATTGCGTTCAATTCCGACCGCAGGATCCGCCGTCCGAGCGGCTTGCCCTTGGTGATCGGGTAGATCACTGTCGGGTCGGCATCGAGTTTCATCCCGATCCGCAAGCGGTTGCAATACACCCCCGCCACCGTCCGCCGTTCCGCCGCCTTTCCGGTTTCTTTCTCGACGATCGAGGCCAGCGTCAGCGCCTGTTGCGGAGTTGAGACCGGGCAGCTCGTCTTTCGTGTGGCCCACAGCGCCGCCAACTGCTTGTCCATCGCTGCGGTCATCCGGTTGAGGATGGCGGAGCGCGCCTCGCCGCGTTCGTAAGTGTAGCTGTCCGGCAGCACCGTCCCCTCGCCCGGCAGCGGCGCACCGCCGGTGGCGAACGGAAGCGCATCGAGCTTTTCCTGGACGATGATCGACGGCGTCCCTTCGGGGATGGTCACCAACCGCTGCATCGGCGTGCCATGCTGCAATTGCCACAGCACATCGGCCGGGCTTGCCCCGGCCGGTATCTCGAATTCCCCGGCCTGGATCGGATCGCCCTCACCCAGGAACCGCGCCAGCCAATAGAATTTCTTGCGGGTACCGTCGATCGCCCCGGCATAATGGAGATAATCGGTTGCGCTCTGCAGGCTCGAACCTTGCGGGATGGTCACTACCACAGCCTTTTTCGCTGGACCCGGCCCCCACCAGGAATAAGCGGCCAGCGCCATCAAGCTGAAAGCGAGAATGACCCCGAACTGGCTAAAGCGCTTTTTCACAATGCCTTCATCACCAGGCTGGCGTTGGTCCCGCCAAACCCGAAGCTGTTGTTGAGCACCGCGCGCACCGCGCGCTTTTTGGCGCTGTGCGGGACGAGGTCGACGCCCACGGTGTCGTCGTCAGGATCATCGAGATTGAGCGTCGGCGGCACAATCTGATCGCGGATCGCGAGGATGCAAAAAATGCTCTCGACCGCGCCTGCCCCGCCGAGCAGATGCCCGATGGCCGACTTGGTGCTGCTCATTGAGGCCCCGCGCAGATCGTCGCCGAACACCCTTTTTGCTGCGGCCAGTTCGATCGTGTCGGCCATCGTCGACGTGCCGTGGGCGTTGATGTAATCGATGTCACCCGGCTCGAGGCCGGCTTTCTTGAGTGCCATCCGCATCGCCAGCTCGGCGCCCTTGCCCTCGGGGTGCGGCGCCGTGACGTGAAATGCGTCGCCCGATAGGCCGTAACCCACGACTTCGGCGTAGATTTTCGCACCACGCTTTTTGGCGTGCTCATATTCCTCAAGGACGAGGACACCCGCGCCTTCGCCCATGACGAACCCGTCGCGGCCCTTGTCATAGGGACGGCTGGCCTGTTCGGGGCGGTCGTTGAAGCTCATGTTGAGCGCGCGCGCCTGGGCGAAACCGGCGATACCGATCGGGCAGATGGTCGCTTCCGCCCCGCCCGCCAGCATGATGTCGGCATCGTCATCCTTGATCATCCGCGCCGCGTCGCCGATCGAATGGGCGCCGGTCGAGCAAGCGGTGACCACCGCATGGTTGGGGCCCATCAGGCCATATTTGATGCTGACCTGGCCCGAAATCAGGTTGATCAGCCGGCCGTGGACGAAATGCGGACTGACCCGGCTCGGTCCCTTTTCGGCGAGCACCCGCGATTCGCTCTCGATTCCGGGAAGGCCGCCGATGCCCGAGCCAATCGAACAGCCGGCGCGGAGCCGCATTTCCTCGGTCATGTCAGTCAGCCCGGCATCCTCGATCGCTTGCCCCGCGGCATCGATCCCGAAGATGATGAACGGATCGACCTGACGCTGGACCTTGTGATCGACGCGCTTGTTGGGGTCGAAGCCATATTCATGATCAGCCGGCTTCACTTCGCAGGCGATGTGGCACTTCTGGTCGGATGCGTCGAAATGGGTAATCTTGCCCGCGCCCGACTTGCCGGCAAGGATGTTCGCCCACGTCGTCTCGACGTCGCCACCAAGCGGCGTCACTAGCCCCAGTCCCGTTACTACCACGCGCCGCATTCGCTCACCCCTACCTTACACTGCCATCCAACCGGCCCGACATGCAAACGGCTTCCCGTTGCGACACGGGAAGCCGTTCGTGCCGCCTCTTCGGCGAGCCGGCAGCCGATCGTTCCCGATCAGCCCTTGTTCTGGTCGATGAAATCGATCGCGTCCTTGACGGTCGAAATCTTCTCCGCGGCATCGTCCGGAATCTCGACGCCGAATTCTTCCTCGAACGCCATCACCAGCTCGACGATGTCCAGGCTGTCTGCGCCCAGATCGTCGATGAAGCTCGCTTCTTCGGTGACCTTTTCGGCGTCGACTCCGAGATGCTCGACGACGATTTTCTTCACCCGATCAGCGGTCTCGCTCATGTGGATATTCCTTCCTGTTTAGCTTTGACGATGCCCTAGCCGCGCCGCGCGGCGCCTGCAAGTGGCTGCTAGTGGCTGGCACGGGCGCTCGACTGCTCAACCCCGCCGCCTTATCGAGGGTTCCTATGCGCAGCCGCCGATCGCTCACTCAAGGTGAAATCGCCCTGTCCCGCTCGATCTTCGGCGGGTCGATCGATTATGACCGCGTGCGGATCGTCCGCGGCCGATGGTGGCCGTTCCAGCCCAAAGGCGTGGTGATGGCCCCGACCGGCAATATCCACTTCCACCCTGCGGATCCGCGCTGGTCGGACGACTTCGCCGCTGAGTCACTGGCGCTGCAGGGCCTGTTCATCCACGAAATGACCCATGTCTGGCAGTCGCAGAAACATGGGCGATATTACCTGCCGCTGATGCGCCACCCCTTTTGCCGCTATGGATACCAGCTCCAGGCTGGCCGCCAGTTCGACCGCTACGGGCTCGAGCAGCAGGCGGAGATTGTCCGCCACCGTTTTCTCGCCGATCGCGGCGCCACCGTGCCGCGCCAATGCGAGCGGGATTTGCTCCCGTTCGAGGCGAATGTTACATAAGTGCAACAATGAAGAATTGAAGTTTCGACCCTGTTTCGCCCGACGCCAGATCAACCTACACTCGTTTCGGGTGATTTGATTTTATCAGGGGAAATACGATGCTGAAGCGCGCGCATCTCATAGGCAAATTATTGGTCAGTGTCGCCGTCGTCGGGGTTGCCGCCCCGGGATGGGCACAGACCGCGGCAGAAACCGAGGCGCAGACCGCCAATCCAGCCGAGAATAACGAGGAAGAGATTCTCGTCACCGCGACGAAGCGCTCGACCCGCGTCCAGGACGTGCCCTTCTCGATCAACGCACAGACGCAAAAAGACATCCAGCGCGCCAATGCTTCGAGCCTTGAGGACATCAGCCGCAACGTTGCCGGCCTCGCCGTCCAGAACCTCGGGCCGGGCCAAAGCCAGGTGTCGATCCGCGGCGTCTCGGCCGGGCAGATCATTCGCGATCAACCGGGCGTCAAGGAACAGGTCGGCGTCTACCTCGACGAATCGGTCGTTTCGCTGTCGCTGTTCACCCCCGATTTCGACCTTTACGATCTCAACCGCGTCGAGACCCTGCGTGGCCCGCAGGGCACGTTGTTCGGATCGGGTTCGGTCGGCGGTACACTGCGCTACATCACCAACCAGCCACGACTGGGTGAATATAGCGCATCGTTCGAAGCCAATACCAACATCGTCGATGAAGGCGATATCGGCTTCCACCTCAAAGCCGCGGCCAACTTCCCGCTTGGTGAAAATCTCGCGCTGCGTGCCGTTGCTTACGGAACCCGTTATGCTGGCTTCATCGATGCCGTCGGCCCGGCAGGCGGCAAGAATGTCAATGACGGCAGCCGCGTTGGTGGCCGCCTCGCCTTGCTGTGGGAACCGACCGCCGACATCCGCATTACCCCGCGCATTGTCTACCAGGAGACCCGCGCCGACGGGTTCAACCGCGAGGAATTCTACAATTTCTACGACAATCAGTTTACCGTCACCGGCGGCGACCTGATTGGCAAGCGCAAGCAATATCTCAACCTGCGCGAGGAATTCCGCGACAATACATTGCTCGCCGATCTGACCGCCAGCTTCGGGTTCGGCGCGGTAGAACTGACGTCGGTCAGCAGCTACATGGATCGTGATATCCTGGTCAGCCGCGATGCCTCCGCATTGACCGGCTCGGTCGGCATATCCCCGCTGGTCGGATGCTGTGGTGTCGATCCGGACATCGCCGCGCTGCCGTCCAATCTGGTCGACACCACCAGCCTCAAGCAGTTCTCGCAAGAGCTCCGGCTGTCGTCAACCGGTGACGGGCCATTCCAATGGGTCGTCGGCGGTTTCTACACCGACGTGAAACGCGATTATTCCCAACGTCTTCCAACGCCGGGATATGATGCGTTCATCGATGCCGCACTTGGGGCGGGCGTTTCGGCCGCTGTCGCAAACGGCTTCCCGCTCAATTCGCCGTACAATGCCGATCTGCCCTACGACATCACGCAGAAGGCGCTGTTTGGCGAGGCCAGCTACGATTTCGGCCAGTTCAAGCTAACCGCCGGTGGTCGTTATTACAACTTCAAGGAATCCCGCGATTTCGTCTCGGGCGGCGTCTTCTCCAACGGCGACGTCCGGATTGGCGACAAGACCAAGTCGAATGGGTTCAGCCCGCGCGTGATCGCGACGTGGGAGCCGAGCCGCAATCTCAGCGTGAACGTGCAGGCGGCCAAGGGCTTCCGCCTCGGCGGCATCAACGATCCGTTGAACATTCCGCTGTGCAGCCCGTCCGACGTCGCGGTCTACGGACCGTTCACATCGGCCGAATATGATGACGAGACGCTGTGGAACTATGAAGCGGGCGTCAAATATTCGCGTGGCCCGATCACCATGAACGCCGCCGTCTTCCACACCAAGATCCGCGATTTACAGGTCACGGTAGATGCCGGCAGCTGCTCGTCGCGCATCGTGCTCAACGTCGACAAGGCGCACACCACCGGCGTCGAGGCCGAGTTTGCCATTCGCGCGGCCGAGGGGCTCGAATTTTCACTCGCCGGAAGCTTGATCGAAGCCGAATTCGACTCGACGGTCGATAATGCTGTCCTCGCCAGCCGCACCGGCATTCGCGATGGCAACCGTCTGCCGTCGGTGCCAAAGTTCCAGATTGCGGCGACCGCGACCTACAGCACGCGTTTCAACGACCGGGCCGACATGGTCTTCTCAGCCAGCTTCCAGCATGTCGGCAACCGGATCACCCAGCCGAGCGACCAGGAGGCAGGCAACGGCAATTTCGGCAACATGATCTTTTACGACCCCATCACGGGCGCGTTCGGCAGCAACGGCGCGTTCGACTTCACCTCGAAGCTCAAGCTGCCGGCCTACAACCTCGTCAACCTGTCGGCGGGGCTGGAATATGACAATGGCTGGGACATCATCCTCTACGCCAACAACATCTTTGACGAATCGCCCAAGCTCTCGTTCGACCGCGAGCGTGGCGGTCGGGCGCGACTGGGCTACAATGTTGGTTCTCCGAGGACGATCGGGCTGACGCTGCGCAAGGCCTTCACCGCCGCACCGCCGCCGCCTCCCCCGCCGCCGCCACCTCCGCCCCCGCCGCCTCCAGCGACGCAGACCTGCCCGGACGGATCGGTGATCCTGGCGTCGGACGCTTGCCCGCCGCCACCCCCACCCCCGCCGCCGCCGGTGGAGCCGGAACGCGGGTGATTGGCTGACACGATGACCAAGGGAAGCGGCGCGCCGCCGATATCGCTGCTTCCCCCGCTAACGCGCCGCTCGCTCCTCACCGGAGCGGGCGGCGCCGTCGTTGCGGCCCCCGCGATCGTCCACGCGCAGGGATCGAGCAAGCGGCGCATCGCGGTGATCGGCGCCGGCGTGTTCGGCACGTGGACCGCCGAGCACCTTCGCCGCGCCGGTCATTCCGTGACCCTGGTCGACGCCTTCGGTCCGGCCCACAGCCGGGCCTCGTCGGGCGGCGAGAGCCGGATGACCCGCGCCGGTTACGGCAAGGACGAAATTTACTCGCGCATGGCGCGCGACAGCCTGGTCGAGTGGAAATTGCTGTCGACCCGATCCGGCCTACCGATCTTCGTCGAGCATGGCGTATTGTTCTTCACCACCAAGGCCGACGCTTATTTCGCCGACTCCGTCGCCGTGAACCGGCGGCTCGGCCTGCCAATCGAGCAGATGGACGGCCCGCAAATGGCCCGCCGCTTCCCGATGATCGACTTCGATGGCATCGAAACCGGCTTTCTGGAGCCTCGCTTCGGCGCGCTCATGGCCCGCCGAGCGGTACAAACCCTGGCCAGGCAAATCTCCAGCTACGGCGTCGATCGCCAGACCATGGCCGTCGCGTCGCTGCGTGCCAGGGGAGGCCGCGCGCAGGCCGTCGTCAACAAAGGGGGGGCGACGATCGACGCCGACCAGTTCGTCTTCGCGCTCGGGCCATGGCTGCCCAAATTGTTTCCAGACCTGCTCGCCAACCGAATCTTCGCGACCCGCCAGGAAGTCTTTTATTTCGCCCCGCCCGCGGGCGACCTGCTGTTCCAGCCCGGCCAAATGCCCGGCTGGGCCGATTTCAACGGTGGCGACGTCTATTATGGCTTTCCCGACCTAGAGGGCAAAGGCGTCAAATTCGCCCACGACACGCACGGCGCGGTGGTCGATCCCGACACCCAGTCGCGAACCACCAGCAAAGCCGCGCTCGACAATGTCACCGCCTTCCGCGACCGCCGTTTCCCAAAACTTCGCGGCGCGCCTTTAATCGGCGCCGAGGTCTGCCAATATGAAAATAGCTCGAACGGTGAT
>JBKJNP010000276.1:0-5272 GCA_046593565.1 Sphingomicrobium sp.
CTTCGAAACAGGAAAAGACCAGCGAGGCGCCGGGCTTGGCGGCGCTCCGAAAGGTTCGAAACGCGCTCGCCGGATCGGCGAAAAACATCACCCCGTGGCGCGAGAAAAAGAGGTCGAACGGGCCTTCACGGGCGGCAACCGCCTCGGCATCGCCAAGCAGAACCTCGACCGACGTGCCGGTGAGACGCTCCTCGGCGACTTTGACGAGCGATGGCGACAGGTCGCAGGCGATGATCGTGGCGTCGGGCCGCGCCGTCGCCAGCGCGAGGCTGGTCGAACCGGCGCCGCATCCGATGTCGAGTGCCCGGAAGGGTCCCGGCGGTGCCGCCGCGAGAATGGCGGGGTCCAGCCGTTCGGCAACGCCGGCCAGCCCGCGGTCGAGCTCAGGCCAGCGCTCGGCCCAGACGTCGCCGCTGGTGGTCGCCCACGCCGGCGAATGGCTCGATGGCAGGCTCAAACCGGCTGGTCGATCGAACGCGGCGGTTCGCTGAAGTAGCGCGGACCGGCGGCGGTCATGTGGAAGCAATCTTCTAAGCGGATGCCGAACTTGCCGGGGATGTAGATGCCGGGCTCATTGGAGAAACACATGCCGATTGCCAGCGGCGTGGTTTCGCCATGGACTAGATTGACCGGCTCATGACCCTCCATGCCGATGCCGTGGCCGGTGCGATGGGACAGCCCGGGGAGTTTGTAGCCGGGGCCGTAGCCCCATTGGGTGTAGGCGGCGCGGACCGCGTCGTCGACGCTTCCGGCGGGGGCGCCGAGCCGGGCCGCCATCATCGCGATCTGCTGGCCGCGCGCCATCTGGTCCCACACCTTGCGCTGCTCCGCGCTCGGGTCCGCGCCCCATACGAAGCTGCGCGAAATGTCGGACTGGTAACCGTGGACGTCGCAGCCGCAATCGAACAACACGTTGCTGCCGCGCTTGACCCGCTGCACCTGGCGGGTGCCGTGGGGGTAAGCGGTCGCCTCCCCCACCAGAACCAGACCGCCGTCATAGCCGCCGCCCAGCGTGCGGGTGGCGGCGCCGATGATCGCGTCGATATCATCCTTGGTCATGCCTTCGCGCACTCGCGGCCAGGCGTGGCGGAAGGCGGCGATGGTGATGTCGGAGGCGGCCTGCATCAGCGCCAGTTCGGCGGCGGTCTTACGCATCCTGACCGGGCGGACGACGGGGTTGGCGCTGACGATTGAAGCGCGGGGCATCTGGCGCCTGAGCCGATCGACGAGGAAGAAGCGGTTGGTCTCCTCCATGCCGATGCGACCCGCCGAGACGCGGCGTTCAGCGAGGAAATCGGCGACCAGCCTGAGCGGCTCCTGATCCTCGTTCCAGGTGCGGATTTCGGCCTCGATGCCAAGCTGCTCCGCGATCGAGGGGCGTTCGAAGAACGGCGTGACAATGATCGGCGCGCCAGTCGCGGGGATGACGACCCCGGTCAGCCGTTCCGAACGCCACCATTGGACGCCGGTAAAATAATCGAGGCTCGGCCCCGATTCGATCAGCACCGCGGCGATATTGTTGCGCTGCATGAGTGCTTGGGCGCGGGCGATGCGCTGGACCCGCTCGGGCCGCCCGATGGGTGGAGGCAAGCGCAATGGCTTGAGCTCGCCTGCCTCGCCTTGGGCGGCATTGGCGAGACCGGTCAGCGAGGTGGCCGCGAGCGCGCCGGTGGCGCCGACGAAGCTGCGTCTTGTCAGTCCGGCCATTCCAGTCCCCCAATTTAGCGCGTGTGCCAAGCCCAGGCAGTTTTCACGATAGTGTCGAGATCGCTCATTTGCGGCGTCCAGCCAAGGACGTCGTTCGCCTTGCCCGGATCGCTGACCAGTTCGGCCGGATCACCGGCGCGTCGCGGGCCGATGCTGTGCGGTACCGGCTTTCCCGCCACCCGTTCCACCGCGTCGAGGATTTCGCGGACGCTGGCGCCGTTGCCGGTGCCGAGGTTGAAGGCGTGGGCGCCCTTGATCGTGGCGAGCCAGTCGAGCGCGCGAACGTGGGCGTCGGCGAGGTCGGTGACGTGGATATAGTCGCGGATGCAAGTGCCGTCGGGGGTCGGATAATCGTCGCCGAACAGGGTCAACGGCGGGCCGTCGCCGGTCACCGCCTGCATCGCCAGCGGGATGAGGTGCGATTCGGGATCGTGGACCTCGCCGATCTCGCCATCGGGGTCGGCGCCGGCGGCGTTGAAATATCGAAGTCGCACTGCGCGTAGCATATGCGCGGCACTGAAATCGGCGATCATCTTTTCAGCGGTGAGCTTCGACTGGCCGTAGGGATTTATCGGGACTTTCGTCGCATCTTCTTGAATCGGAACGTTTTTTGGCGTGCCATAAGTGGCGGCGGTGCTGGAAAAGACCAAACGGTCGATGCCGGAATCGCGCATTGCCTCGAGCAGCGACAACGTGCCGACGACATTGTTGCGATAATATTTGCCCGGGTCCGCGACCGACTCCCCGACATAAGTGAAGGCCGCGAAATGCATCACCGCGACTGGGCGATGCCGCACGATTGCCGCGTCGAGCGCCGCGCGATCGGCGATATCCCCGACCTCCAGCGGCCCCCATTTCACGGCCGCTTCATGGCCATGAACCAGATTGTCGTAGACGATCGGCAAAAATCCACGCGATGCCAGCGTCTTGCAGGCATGCGCCCCGACATAGCCGGCACCGCCAGTTACCAGGATGGGTACAAGGGAATCGCTGCTCATGATATGCCCTAATCACGTGCGCGCGGGCGCTTGCCAAGTGGCGGTGGTGATCTAAACGAGCGCGGTGACCAACGACCTGCCCCCTGGATGCCGCCTGATCCCCCTTTCCGTTCGCGGCGACGAGCGCGGGCGACTGGTGGCGATCGAAGCCGCGAGCGACGTACCGTTCGCGATCGCGCGGGTCTATTATGTCTATGCAACCACGCCCGGCACGACCCGCGGCCTGCACGCCCATCGCGCGCTCAACCAGTTGGCGGTGGCGGTGACGGGAAGCTGCACGATGCTGCTCGACGACGGCACAAAGCGGGTGTCGGTACTGCTCGATGACCCGGCGGTGGGCCTGACCCTGCCGCCGATGGTGTGGCACGAAATGAGCGACTTCTCCGCCGATTGCGTGCTGATAGTGCTGGCCGACGCGGCCTATGACGAGGCCGATTACATCCGCGACTATGCGGAGTTCACTGCGCTGGCGGCCGCATGATCCCGTTCCTCGACCTGGGCGCGGCGACGCGCGAACTGGAGACGGAAATCCATACAGCGGTGGCGCGGGTGGTGAATTCGGGCTGGTACGTCGGCGGGCCGGAAGTGGCGTCGTTCGAGGCCGTCTGGGCGACTTATTGCGGCGCGGACCATGCGGTCGGGCTGGGCAATGGCCTGGACGCGCTGCACCTGGCGCTGAAGGCGGTCGGGGTCGGACCGGGGGATGAAGTGATCGTCGCCAGCAACGGCTATATCGCGACCCAGCTGGCGGTGACGATGGCCGGCGCAGCCCCGGTGCCGGTCGAACCCGACCCCGCGACACATAACCTCGACCCGGCGAAGATCGCGGCGGCGATCACCCCCAGGACCAAGGCGATTTTGCCGACCCATCTGTACGGGCAACCGGCCGATCTCGACGCGATCGGCGCGGTCGCGGAACGCCACGGGCTGGTGGTGATCGACGATGCGGCGCAGGCGCACGGGGCGATGTATAAGGGCCGGCGGATGGGAGGCACGGGAACGCGCGTCACCTGCTGGAGCTTTTACCCGAGCAAGAATCTGGGGGCATTGGGGGATGGCGGTGCGGTCACCACGAACGACCCCGAACTGGCCGAGCGGGTGCGGCGGCTGGGCAATTACGGATCGTCGGTCCGCTATGTGAACCAGGAGCTTGGCGTCAATTCGCGGCTCGACCCGGTCCACGCCGCGGTGATGGGCGTGAAACTGACAAAACTCGACGAATGGAATGCGCGCCGCGCCGCGATCGCGGCTTATTACCAGGCGGCGCTGGCCGAGATTGACGGGTTGACGCTGCCCCATGTGCCTGACTGGGCCGAGCCGGCGTGGCATTTGTATGTGGTGCAATCCGAAGAGCGCGACCGCCTCGCCGCGCGGCTGGCCGAGGCCGGGGTCCAGACCCTGATCCACTACCCCATCCCGCCCCACCTGCAGTTGGCCTATGCAAGCATGGGCTTGGGCAAAGGCAGTTTACCGATTGCCGAACGCCTGGCGAAGACAGTGCTAAGCCTGCCAATCGGCCCGCATTTGGGCATGGACAATGCCGAACGAGTGGCGGACGCGGTGCGGGGGGCCTGCGTCCCTTGAGCGAAAAGTCCGGCCTTCACTACCAGCCCGAGGTCGACGGCCTGCGCGCGGTCGCGGTGGTGCCGGTGATCCTGTTCCACGCCGGGATCAGCGCGTTTAGCGGCGGCTTCGTCGGGGTCGACGTATTCTTCGTCATCTCGGGCTATCTGATCACCGGGATCATCGCCGCCGACCTCGACCGCGGCAAATTCACGCTCGGCAATTTCTACCAGCGGCGGGTGCGGCGCATACTCCCCGCTCTGTTCGTGGTGATGCTCGCCAGCCTCGTTGCGGGGCTGCTGCTGTTCCTTCCCGGCCAGCTAACCAGCCTGGCGCAATCGACGCTCGCCGCGCTCGGCTTCGTGTCGAACATCTGGCTGTGGGGCCAGGCCGGATACTTCATGGGCGACGCGCGGATGTTCCCGTTGCTCCACACCTGGTCGCTGTCGCTCGAGGAGCAATTCTATATCTTCTTCCCGCCGCTCATGATGATCATCGCGCAGTGGAAGCTGCCCCGGCTGGGGATCATCCTCGCGCTGTTCGCGGGCTCGTTCGCGCTGGCGGCGGTGGGGGCCTATGTGAAGCCGTCGGCGAGCTTCTATTTGTTGCCGACCCGGGCGTGGGAGCTGATGTTGGGCGCGGCGATTGCGCTGGGCGCGGTCAAAACGGTGACCGATGCGCGGGCTCGCGAGGCGATGGGGTGGGCAGCGCTGGCGCTGATCCTGGTGCCGGTGCTGACCTACACCGAGCTGACCCCCTTCCCCGGCCTCGCTGCGCTGCCGCCGTGCCTGGGCACCGCGCTGCTGATCGTCGCCGGGCGCGATGGCGGGTGCCGGGTGACCGACGCGCTGTCGCTGAGGCCGATCGTGTGGGTCGGGCTGATCTCTTACTCGCTCTATCTGTGGCACTGGCCGTTGTTCGTGTTCGCGCGACAATTGACGCTGCAGGGCGAGTTGTCGGCGCCGGTGATCGCGGTGTGCATCGCCCTCGCCTTCCTGCTCGCC
>JBKJNP010000061.1:0-5641 GCA_046593565.1 Sphingomicrobium sp.
CGAGGTTCGACAAGACGTAGAAAAAGGCGGCGACGATCAATGCTGTGCCGACGATCGCCTGGATCATGCGGACTGGCGCACGCGCCGCAATCGGGACTCCGGCATAGCCGCCCGCAACCATCGCGATCATGCAGGCGAGGAGCAGCCACGGATCGACCTGCACGCCGAGCAGGATGAGGAAGATGACGCCCTGCAGGATCGACGGAACGGTGTAGCCGGACAGCATGGTCAGCGGAATCAGCCGGTCCTCGACCAGCCGCCGGAACCGCAGCCAGGCAATCGTCGGCGCAAACGATCCGATGCCCAGCGTATCGAAGAAATTGGTCACCGCCCCCAGCGCCAGACCTTCGGCTTTGGGAAGGAGCTCACCGCTCCTGGTGGCTGCGCTGAGCAGATAGGCGGACAGGCCGACACCGGCGATTGCCAGCGCGCCGACTAACAAGATCAGGATCATGGTCGCAATTCCTAGCCCGGCAGTCGCTCGAGGATTTCGAGGCCGCGTTCGAGCGCACGCAATTCGCTGGTGGCGAGGCGGCCGAGACGGCCTTCGAGGCTCTTGTCGGCGGCGGGCGGGCGGGACAGTGCGTCGCGGCCGGAGTCGGTGAGGCGAAGCGCGAGGCGGCGGCGGTTGGCGGGGTCGGCCTGGCGCTCGACCTGGCCAGCGCGGACCAACGCATCGATCGCGCGGCTGATCGCGGGGGCGCCGCGTTTCACCTGAGCCGCGACTTGGTTGAGGGTGGCGGGTTCGAGGCTGGCGACCGCCTGGAGCAGGTCGCGCTGCTGGCCCATCGCCTTGGCCGCGGCGGTATCCCCGCCCAAACGCTCGACCAGCCGGGCGAAGCGCGCCGCGATGGCGCCGGGTGATCCGCTGTTCCACATCAGATGATGCTATCAAACATTTCGCAATTAGCAAATTTGTGGCACCGCAATTTATCCATGAGCAAGCGCCCGCCTCTCCCCCGCACGGTCTGGGTGCTCGGCATCGTCAGCCTGCTGATGGACCTGTCGAGCGAGATTTATCATGCGCTGCTGCCGGCGTTCCTGACGATCACACTCGGCTTGCCGGTGGCTGCGATGGGGGCGCTGGACGGAATTTCCGAAGCCACCGCCAACATGGCCAAACTGGTGTCGGGAAAGCTCAGCGACCATCAGCAAAAGCGCAAGCCGTGGGTGCTGCTCGGCTATGGTATGGCGGCCTTGTCCAAGCCGTTGTTCCCATTGGCCAACGGGGTGGTCCCGGTGCTCGGCGCACGGTTCGTCGACCGGATCGGCAAGGGGATCAGGGGGGCGCCGCGCGATGCGATGATCGCCGACGAGACCCCGCCGGAGATTCGCGGTGCGGCGTTTGGATTGCGACAGTCGCTCGACACGGTCGGCGCATTTCTTGCGCCCCTGGTCGCAGTCGGGCTGATGATCGCGCTGGCGGGTAATATCCGGCTGGTGTTCTGGATCGCGGTGATTCCTGCATTGCTGTCGTTCGTGGTCGCCTGGGCGTTGCTGCGCGAAACCGGCAACGGCGCATCGATCGCGAGCAAGCTGAAGTGGGGCGGGTTTCGCGATCTCGATGCCGATGTGCGACGGCTGATCGGAATCGGCTTCCTGTTCGGGCTGGCACGCTTTTCGGAGGGGTTCCTGATCCTGAAAGCGATGGACGTCGGTTTGTCGGCAACCCTGTCGCCGCTGGTCCTGTCGCTATTCGCTCTGTCCTATCTGCTGCTCGCCTTCCCCGCCGGCCGCTGGAGCGACCGGATCGCGCCGCGGACGATATTGCTCGCGGGGATTGCGATGCTGGTAGTGGCCGATGTGTGGCTGGCAGGGGCGGATAGCTTGTGGATGGTCGGGATCGGTGTGGTTCTTTGGGGGGCGCATATGGCACTCACGCAAGGCATTTTCGCGCGGATGATCGCCGACGCATCAGCGCCCGAGCGCCGCGCGACCAGCTTCGGCGCCTTCTTCTTCGCCAGCGGGATCGCGGCCCTGCTCGCCAGCCTTGGCGCCGGACTGCTGTGGGACCGCAGCGGCCCGGATGCGATCTTCAACGCCGGGGCGGCGATCGCTGCGGTCGCGGGAGCAATGCTGCTACTGCTGCCTAGCGCCGGGTCGAGCGGAACGGTGGCATCCGGTCGGCCACCGGCCCGCGATTGAGGAACTGGTTCTTCAGCGCGGCGAGGACGTGGATCACAAGCAGGCCGATGGTTGCGAATACCAACAGCTCATGCGCGCCGCCGATTGCCGGGACCGGCAGCGTCGGGAAGTTCATCCCATAGACCAGGCCGGTCCAGGCCCCGCCCTTCGACACAGCGGCCAGCCCGGTCACCGGCAGCGCGATGATCAGGAAATAGAAGGCGCGATGTGTCCACACCGCGACCCGTCGCTCCCACTTGGGGAAATCGGCCGGATAGGGCGGCGGCGCGTCGATCAGCCGCACTGCCAGCCGGGATAGCGCGAGCAACAGGATCACCACCCCGACGGTCTTGTGCCAGGTGAACAATTCGATCCGTTCGGCGCTGCCTTTTGGAAAGTTGCCAAACGCGAAGCCGAGCCACACCTGGACCAGGATCAAGGCCGCGCTGAGCCAGTGGATCGCGACCGCCAGCCCGCCATAGCGGATCGCCCGCGCGCCACTGTCTTCCTGGACCATATAATCGGCCATTTGAAAACTCCTGCTGGATTCCGACCAGCTTTTCCGCTGTTTGCTGCGATTGTCCAGCCGGATCGGTCAATGCAGACCGGTCATGGCACGAAGCGGAGCGTCAGCTTGCGCGATCCGGAGAGCGCCGCCTGATATTGATCCGAGGCGCCGCTCGCCCGCAGGTCATACGCACCAATCGGCGTAACCAGCGCCGCCCGCGAGAAACCGCCGGCCCGATCCATGCCGATCAGCCGCAACGTCACCGCATCTTTTTGCGGAAATCCATTGAGCCATGTCCCCAGCGCATTCGTTGCGGAGATTTCACCAATGCAAATACCTCCGTCGATCTTGAAACGCGCGCTGCCGGTGATTGGCTTGTCACCGAAATTGCCTTCGAACCTCACCACATTCACCGGGCAGGCGCGCGGTGGCGCATTGGCGTCGAGCGGCCGGAATGGCGCCGCGATGGTCATTGCCGATTGCTCGATCGATGACACCCATAAAGCGTTGGACAGCAGGCTAACGGCAAACCCCCGGTCGGGATAGAGAACAAGCGCACTCCGCGCGCCGCTGGTGACGCCGGCATGATGGGCGGTCCGCTCGCCATCGACATCGCGCTGTGTCCGCCAGCCGAAGCCGATCTCATAATCCTCGTCGCGAACGTTGGACCCGTCCGCAAGTTTGCCTGGCTGAAGCATCCAGTCGAAGGTCGGGCGCGACACGATCTTGCCGGTCATCAACCGCCCGCCAAACGTCGCCAGCGCGGCCGGAGTCGCCCCCATCCCGGCACCACCCCAACTATAACTATAATCATGCGGCGCGACTTCGGTCACAGTCGCATTGGCGACGGCGTAAGCTTTCGAGGCATTGGGATTGCCGGTGGCGGTCGCGTCGGGACCGATCGCGATCCCCGGCACGATTTCGTCGGCGAGGTAGTTGAGGTACGGCTTGCCCGAACCGGCCTCGATTGCCGCGGTCAGCAGGGTGAAGCCGTAGCTGCTGTACGAATAACGTGCACCGGGCACGAACAGCAGCGGTCGGCCGCTGAACACGCCAACCGATTCGCGCACCGAAGCGAAGCGATGTCCGCCGCGAGATTCGTCGACCGGCTGGTAATGGGGGATCCCCGAGACATGCGCCGCGAGCTGGCGCGCGCTGATCGCCGGCCATTCATTGCCGAGATAGGGGACGATCGTCGAGATCGGCGCATCGACGTCGAGACGGCCTTGCTCGCGCAGCTTCGCAGCGGCCGTTACGGCGAGCACTTTTGATACGCTGGCGAGCCGGAAAAGGGTCTGCTCATTGACCGGCAACTTGCGTTCGACATCGCGCTGCCCGGCACTCCCGCTCCAGATCAGCCGGTCGCCGCTCCAGATCGCCGCGCCCATTCCGGGCACGCCATTGGCTTCAACCAGCGCAACCAGGATGCGCCGCGAGACTTGGGCCGCATGGTCATCGGGTGTGGCGGTAACAGGTGCCGCCGTGGCCGTGGCCGTGGCGAGCAACGTTCCCATCGCAATGATTGACAAGCGCATGCGCCGGGCTCCCCTGACTAATTCGGCCAAGCCTGGTTCAGATCAGCTGAACCTCACATTGCGAACAGCTGCACATTTTCGCAATCCTGGGCGCCGAATGCGAACCCTTTGGGCCTGAGCCGCCTCTAACTGTTGTGTGCGATGGATTTGCACCAGGCTCTTGGACAATATGCGAGGAGGAAGTCATGACAATTGAAACACAATCACTCGATCATGCGCGTGCGCGGGTGCTTGATCGCATGGAAACCGGTCGGCGCCTGGTGCGCTTCGGCACGGGCGCCGCGGCGTTGCTTGAGGTGGCGATGCTGATCGCCTGCATCATGCTTGTCGACTGGAATGACCGGACTCAGATCCTGTTATTCCTGATCTTCATCCTCAGTTACTTCATCCTTGTGATGGGCATGGTGGCGCTCGCGGGACATGTCACCAGCGCGACCGGGCGCATCTTGGCCGCGCTCGATCCGCACGCCGATGAGCGGTCCTGACACCACCGCTCGCGGTGGAGCGAAGCGGGCCGAACTTGTCCTCCGCGTCGCTCGCGCCCAGGCGGGGGATCGGCACGCGCTCGACCGGCTCCTGCGCGATTATCAGGAGCCGCTTTACCGCCACGTCCTGAGCATAGTGGGGAACCGGGACCGCGCGCTCGACGTGCTTCAGAACAGCCTGCTGCTGATTGCCCGCCGCCTAAGCGGACTGCGCGACCCGCGCTGGTTCAAGGCCTGGCCATATCGCATTGCGACGCGCGAAGCGGTGCGAACAGCGAAACGGGAATCGCGGCTCGACGACCGCCGGGCTGAGGCGGAACTTGCCGACCACATCGAAACACCGCTGCTCGAAAGATTCTACGACGAGCGTGAGATTCGCGCCGGCGTCGAGCATCTCGCCGAATTGCCGCCGGCCTGTCAGATCGTTGTACGCCTCCACTATCTCGAAGAAATGACCTTCGTTGAGATCGCTGAGGCGCTCGAAATTCCAGTCGGGACGGTGAAATCCCGACTGGCTTATGGTCTCGCGCGGCTGCGCAAGCTGATGATCAGCGAGTGAATTTCTCGCCCACTGCGGCTTTGTCGAGCAGCAGTTTCGAGAAGCTGAAACCGCTCCCCATCCGTGTTTCCTGGGCTTTCAGGCCGTCGACGATCTTGGCCAGGCCCTCGCTGTCGGCCCAGTGCATCGGGCCGCCGCGATAGACCGGCCAGCCGTAGCCGTAGATCCATACGACATCGATGTCCGAGGCGCGCTGGGCCATGCCTTCCTCGAGGATCTTCGCGCCCTCATTGACCATCGTGTAGAGCGTGCGCTGGACGATTTCCTCGTCCGAAATCTCGCGGCGTTCGATGCCCTTGTCGGCGGCGAACTGCTCGATGATGCCCTGGACAACAGGCGACGGTGTCGGGCGGCGCTTCTCGTCATAATCGTAGAAGCCGGCATTCTTCTTCTGCCCCCAGCGGTCGATCGCGCAGAGCGCGTCGCGGAG
>JBKJNP010000100.1:0-2799 GCA_046593565.1 Sphingomicrobium sp.
CGAAGAACAGCGCCTGACTGATCGCCGCCTTGACCGTCGATCGCTGGAACGGCTTGGTGATCAGGAAGGTCGGCTCGGGCCGCGTGCCGGTCAGTAGCCGTTCGGGGAAGGCGGTGATAAAGATCACCGGGACCGAGAATTCGACCAATATGTCCTTGACCGCGTCGATGCCCGAACTGTCGTCGGCCAGCTGGATATCGGCCAGCACCAGTCCCGGCGGCGACTTGCGCGCCTGGGCCAGCGCCTCGTCGCGCGTCACGGCGACGCCGGTGACGTTGTGGCCAAGGTCGCGAACGATCGATTCAATGTCCATCGCGATGATCGGTTCATCCTCGATGATCAGCACCTCGGCATGGGTCTGGCGCTCAATCTCGGCCATCGCCTCGGCGACCAGGCCGTCGACGTCGGCCGGCTCGGCATCGATCAGATACGCGGTATCCTCGGTCGAGAAGCCCTCCAGGCTGGTCAGCAGCAGCGCCTGGCGCGACAATGGGGTGATCCGCGACAGGCGAGCCTGGGCAATCCCCTCGGCACCACCGAAGCCGGTGTCACCGTCATTGTCATCGCCGGTTTCGATATTGGCGGTCGACCAGATGGCATGGAAGGTGCGGTACAGGCCGAGACGCGGTTCGACATCGCGCGGGAAATCGGCGGGCGACGCCACAATCGCTTCCAGCGCGGCACGCACGAAGGCATCCCCGTGGGTCTGGCTGCCGGTCAAAGCCCGGGCGTAGCGACGCAGAAACGGGAGGTGCGGGGCGAGTTCCTGTCCAAGCGACATTGATGGTGAGCTCCCTTGAAAAACGAGGCGCCCTATTGGGCTGCGCCATAATCTGTTGCAACCCCGGAAGCGTGCGCGCGTGTCATATAAGTGACAGCAATCCCCCGGTGCCCTTCAGGGCTGGAACAAAGCTGGAGGCTTTTGGTTTCCATGATGATGCGCGAGGGGCAATTTTACGCGATTGACGTTGCGCGACGCCGGGATATAGGTGCGCGCCAGCGCCGGTCGGCCCGGGCAGTTGTACGCGCTGGAGATTGTGGTGAATTTGTCGAGCGTAGGACTGCGTAAGGGGGAGCGAGAGGTTGAGTGACGTCACAAGGAGCGATCCTTACCGGGAGTCCGGCAATCGCGACAAGAAACGCGTTTCCAGGCCTAAGGCGGCCGCCGGCAGCAGCAGTGTGCGCTCCAAATCTCCTCCAAAATCGCCCAGCGACGTCGGTCGCGCCCTTCGCTCGGTGTATGATGCCACGCTTGGCGAGCGCGTACCCGACGATTTCCTCGATCTGCTCGGCAAGCTCAGTTAGCCATCGCGTCCCACGCCGGGGCCGCTGAACCAATGGCGCATCGCCCTTCCCCTTTCGACAAATGGTCGACCGGGACCAAATTGCTGGTCCTGCTCACCCTCGCCTTGTTCCCGCTCGGCCTGGCGCTGGCGTGGACAGCGCGTACCGGCCTGGCGGAATCGCGCCGCGCGGTGCTCGACGTTTCCTATGAGGAAGGGCTGGTTGCCGCCCGCGCAGCCGAGAGCCTGATTGCGCGCAACGCCCTGGCGCTGAGGATCGCCGCCAATGGCGCGATCCGCTCCAATCCCGACAATGCCTGCATGGCCACCGCCCAATCGCTCGCTTTGACCCCCGCCATCGCAGCCCGTTTCTCGATCCGCGGTCCCGACTCGGCGGTGCTGTGTAGCCAGGGCGACTTCCTCCCGAGCAATAATGATTCGGTGATCGCGCCGGGCGCGCTCAGCCTGTGGATTTCGCCCGAAACCAGCGCCGTTCGCTACCGCGTCGGGGTCAACGGCGGCATGGCAACCGGCGAATTGACCTCTGCGGAATTCGCCCGGACCACCCGAGACTTCAGCCCAAGGATCGGCGCGTTCTCGATCAGCGACGGCCGATCGACGCTCGACGTGATCGGCTCCGGGCAGGAGACGGGCCCGACGCGCTTGAGTCGATATCGCATCGCCGGCGGGCAATTGACGGCCATCGTCCGCACTCCGGTCGCCGACACCGGACTGTTCGATCGGTTGCTGACCTTCCTGCCGCTGCTGATGTGGGTTGTCGCCGCCCTGCTCAGCTGGGTCCTGGTGCGCCGCCTGTTGCTCATCCCCCTCGCCCGGCTGGAACGCGCGGTATCCGATTATCAGCCGGGCGAAGATTCGCTTGTCCTGCCCGAGCGGCTGGGCTCGGCGGCGGAAATCCGCTCGCTCGGCGGTGCCTTCGAACGCGCGGTCGACCGGCTGGAAAGCTCGGAGCAACAGATGGCCGACGCGCTGCACGGCCAGCGCCGGCTAGTGCGCGAGGTGCATCACCGGGTGAAGAACAACCTCCAGGTGATTGCGTCCCTGCTCAACATTCACGGGCGCAGCGCCACGACAACCGAATCGCGCGCCGCTTATGCCGCCATCGGCCGCCGGGTCGATGCGCTGTCTGTGGTTCACCGCAACCATTTCGCCGAAGTCGAGGAAAGCCGCGGGATCGCGCTTCGCCCGTTGCTGACCGAGCTTGGCCAGATCCTTCGCGCCTCCGCCCCCGACAGCGCCATCGGCATGAACATCCAGCTCAGTGCCGACGTGCTCCACACGACTCAGGACGCGGCGGTCGCGGTGGCATTTTTCGTTACCGAATTGATCGAGTTCGCGATGCTACAGGGAACCACGCAGCCGATCGAGATCGAGCTTCGCCGGATCAGCGAGCTGGCCGCCAGCCTGACCGTGTCGAGCGACGCGTTAGTCCCCAACACCGAGCAGCCCAATGTCGAGCGCCAGCAATTCGAACGGGTGATCGGCGGCCTTGCCC